>JBDNGV010000434.1:0-1343 GCA_041689125.1 Daejeonella sp. | reverse complement strand
TAATACTCCCCGGAATTAGGTCAGCAGTTTAAGGTTTAAAAAAACCGTAAATTTATTGACAGATGAAAAAGATTAGCAGGAAGAAATTCAGTGCAGAATTCAAGGCAAAAGTAGCCATCGAGGCATTAAAAGAGCAGAAGACGATTGCGGAACTGGCTGTTCAATACGATATCCACCCCACGCAGATCCAGACGTGGAAGAAGTATTTTCTGGATCACAGTTCACAGTTATTTTCCGAGAAGCAAGCAGATACCAAACAAATTGAGGCGAATGAAGCGCGCTTATATGAACAGATCGGTAAGCTGCAAATGCATAATGACTGGTTAAAAAAAAAGTTACAGTGAAGTACGGCATAGCTGAGCGCAGGGATATGGTCGTTAAAGACAGCCGGATCAGTATTGTGGAACAATGCGGACTGGTGAGTATTCACCGTTCGGGATTTTATTACATCCCGCAAGGTGAAAGTGAGATTAATCTTGAAATCATGCGGTTAATCGATGTTTATTTTCTGGAGCATCCCCATAGCGGAGTGATCACGCTTTGCGCATATCTGTGCCTGACTAAAGGGTATGGTATCAACGTAAAACGAGTACGCCGGCTGATGCGCCTGATGGGTCTGATGGCTGTCTATCCCAGCAAAAAGCTGAGCATAGCTGATAAAGCACACAAGATTTATCCCTACCTGTTAAGAGGCCTTACTATTGACCGTGTAAACCAGGTGTGGCAAACGGACATTACCTATATTCCGATGAAAAAAGGATTCATGTATATGATGGCTGTTATTGATGTCCAAAGCCGCTACATTCTGCATTGGAGCCTTTCTAACACGATGGACGCTGCCTGGTGCACCAGTGTGCTTACAGAAACGATCGCGCTGCATGGCAAGCCGGAGATACTCAACACCGACCAGGGTAGCCAGTTTACCTCCCATGAGTTTCAGCAGGTTCTCCACGAGAATCAAATACAGATCTCCATGGATGGAAAAGGAAGAGCGTTAGACAACATCTTTATTGAACGGTTCTGGCGAAGCCTGAAATACGAGCACGTGTACCTGAATCCAGCAGAGGAAGGCCTGAGTCTGTTTAAGGGAATAAAAGGTTACATCCATTTTTATAACCGGGAAAGGAGGCATCAGTCATTGAACCTGCAGACACCAGAAGAAAGTTATACACAACTGGCGGCATGATATCCAAAAGAAAAAAGAAGCAAAAAAGAAAAGGGTGTGGGAATATGGAAAACTCTGAAGGGAGTTTCCCACATTCCCACACCACAAGCAACAACAATAAACCTTTAATTAAATTAGATTTACCTTAGCAGGTGTCCTAACAATGGGGAGTACTTTA
>JBDNGV010000433.1:0-7993 GCA_041689125.1 Daejeonella sp. | reverse complement strand
AGCATTGATCTCTGATATTCCGAAGGAATCTGTTCCACAAGCTGATGCAAAAGTCGTTCAGGCCTTACTAGCTCGTGGAATTGCCGTTATCCCGGTCGCGCTAAATAGCAATTACCTTTCTGTTAATTTTGTTGCTCTGGATTCAATAACAGATAAGGACCTGCAATTGCTGGAACCTTTAAGCAAGCAAGTGATCTGGTTAAAAATAGGAGACTCAAATATGGATGATACTAAGCTCAAATCAATTGTGAAATTATCCTCACTTTCCCGTCTTTCACTTGAAAGGACTGCCGTAAGCGATGCAGGTATCGGATTGTTGAACGGTCTTTCAAAATTAACTTATCTTAATCTTGTTGGTAGTTCTATGACAGCAAAAGGGCTAAGCCAGTTAAAGTCGTTGAAAGAGCTAAGACAGATTTTTCTGTATCAAACTGTAATTTCAAAGGCTGAATTCAGTCAGCTGAGCAAATTGTTCCCAAAAGCTATTATTGATACAGGTGGGTATAAACTTCAGTTCCTGGAAAGTGATACGGTGGAGTTAAAGTCGGCAAGGGTAAAGTAGTGTGCATTTAGTAGAATCTTAATAAGAAATTAACGTGCATATAAACATGATCGTGCAACTTTGGACAAGGGATTTTTATTAAAAAATTTGACAAAATATAAACTTAGAGTAATGGGAAAAAATATCAAAAGTGAGTCGCGGAGGAAATTTATCCAGCAGATTTCTATAGCTTCTGCATTATTGATTGGTGGCAGAATTACTGATCTATCTGCTGAGGAAGTTCTTGGTCTGAAAGCCAAAGTTAAACTGAGATTTGTACTCGCTTCCGACTTTCATTACGGGCAGCCAGGGACAGCATTTGATGAAATGACTGATAAAGTGATCAATCAGATAAATTTATTCAATAAGAGTAATCGCATTGATTTTTGTGTGCTTAATGGCGACATTATTCATAACGAAGAAAACCTTTTGCCATTAGTTAAGAAAAAGACGGATAATCTTCAGGTGCCATATTATGTAGTACGGGGAAACCATGATATGGTGACCGATGAATTATGGAATGAGGTTTGGAAAATGCCTTTAAATCTAAGCTTTGAGGCCAAAGGGTCTGCATTTATACTTGCAGATACATCTAATATTCAAGGAACATATGTTTCACCAGATCTGCAATGGTTAAAGGAACAGCTGGAACAACACAAAAACAAAAAGAATGTATTTTTGATCTTGCATATTCCTCAAGCTCTCTGGACGAATCATGCCATTGATACACCTGATTTTTTTGAACTGATCCATAAATATCCGAATATCAGAGCCGGATTTCACGGACATGTGCATGATCAGGATGGAGTGTTCATGGCGAAAAAGATCCCTTTTTTATTCGATTCCCATGTTGGAGGAAATTGGGGTACTCCTTATCGGGGCTTCCGTGTGGTGGAGTTATTGAATGACGGCACACTGATTACTTATATGATGAATCCAACAGAAAAACAGGCAGAGCTTAAGTATTAAGGTAAGTTCGATATAAAATCTTGCTGGGTTAATTTTGAATTGAATAATTTTCTCTTGTTTTAGAAAGCAAGGTCTGTACTTCTTCGGTCGCGCCAGTCCCGTGTTCTGCCGTATTTTTTGCAGCAGATTTAAATGATACCATGAAATTCAATTGCAAAAAGCTGCAGCTGCCACCTGGGTTTATTTCAAATGGCTTTGGTCATTTTGTCGAGCTGCCCCTCCCCATGAAATACCGCTTTGGGTAAAATAAACCTTGCCGCAGGAGGTAGCTTCCGGCTGCTGGTAATTTGAAACGGAACATTATTTCTTGCCGGAACTACACCGAAGGAAAGGGCTGAACCGACCTATACTACACAGCTATTGCTTTCAATAATCAAATTAATTGCCTCCAGAGCCTTCTCTGTCCAATTTTAATGGTATTAGTTTAACCACACTTATAACGAATTCGGTTTAATAATTATAAGGTATATTTTATTCCTGCAAAGAAATTGCGTTTAGCTGCAGCATTAAAGAAGCGACCTCCAAAAGCATTGATATCATTACCAAGACTATAGGTTTCATTCAATAGGTTATCTATCCCTGCATAAAAATCCAGAACTGGTTTCCCCGGTTTAGAGCTTCTCCAACCTGCCTTGAAATGAACTAGATCAAAACTTCCTGAGTATACGGTGTTTGCATCATTCAATGGAATTTTTGAGGTGTAATTATGTTGTGCGAACAGGTAAAAGTTTTTTTGGAAGCGAAAATCCAATCCACTAACAATCACTGTTCTCGGAGTTCCTGTTAAACGGTTCCCTGAAAAGTTGTTAACTCCCCTCTGGTAGTTTCTGAAAAAATAGTTGCTGAGTGTAAAGCTATTTTGCAACTGAAGCCCGCTTAAAAAGCCCTTTGAACCCGGTTCGATAAGCCAATAGCTGGTCTGGGTTTCCAAACCTGTTTGTTTGGTACCACCAGCATTTAAATAAAATTCGGTATCAGCTGCGTTGACACGACGAACAATTGCATTTTCAAGACGATACTGGAAGATGGAGGCATCCATCCATAGCCGGTCATTCGAATTACGTAAACGGAAACCGGCTTCATAGTTCCATCCTGTTTCAGATTCTAAGGTAGTATTGATCTTATTGTCTGAAGCTCTGACTTCTGCAATAGTTGGAGGAGAATAACCTCTGCTCACTGAAGAACGAAGAGCCAGCATATCTGATATCTGGTATGAAAGTGCAAAGCGTGGCATCAATTCAGGATCAAAATTGCGTTCAAATCTGGTTGTTGATGACTTGATATCCTTTGAAAATTTATACCTGTAGTAATTTAAACTGGCAGCAATTTCTGCGGTAAGTTTATCGCCAATATTAGCTGAAAAACGTGTGAAATAGAAAAACTGACGGGAAATTATATCATCCTGTGCCTGTAGACTACCTTGAATGCCTCTATTATTATTATAGTTAGCTATATCAGCGCTAGTTCCCTGCAATTCAAGACCAGCATTCCATTTCCAATTGACTACTTTATCTTTATTTCCTGATAATTCAAGGTAGGTTCTGATTCCACCAGTATATTCCTCTCGAATCTCATAATTAGTAATAAAAGGGTTTAGAAAATCGGTTTTTGAACCATATACTGCAAATACATGTCGCAAATTATCTGTGATCTTTGCATCATTTACAATTCCGGTATATAAGGTATTGTTCTCAATCCTAGCTTTTTGTGCAACCGGTCCTGCGACAAATGCGGTTGATGGTCTGGCGCCGCGAGGGTCGGCAGTAAATTGAGCTAAAGTCAAACCACCCGGAGTTTTGTACTCTAAATTAGAGTAAAAAGCAATTACTCGAAGCTGATTCTCTTTTGAATAATTCATACGATACATCAGTTGCGCAAAATGACGGCTCATGGCACTATGTTCACGGTAGCCATCCGACCTTTGATAAGAGTGGTTAATATTCAGGTATTGGTTTTTAAATTTTTTCTGAACGGCAATTTTCTCTTGAAATAAACCGTACGACCCGCTGCTAATGCCTGCTGATGCCCAAGTACTGTCTGCATTTTTATCTACCGGGTTTAATAAAACAACTCCGCCGGAGTTTGCACCAAATAAACTGCCATCTGGTCCTTTTAGAACTTCTATATTATTAACGCTGTTCACATCGATCAGATTCAAATAGGTATTTCCACCGGCATCTGTCAAAGGAAATTCGTCCAGATAAATTTTAACATTTCTTACACCAAAAGGTGATCTTAAAGAACTTCCACGAATGGAGAGCCGATAACTACCTGGAGATCTTTCCTCCATTCTAATGCCGGGGACAGCGTTTAGAGCAGGTATCATTGAGATTCCCGACTGGTCTCTCAATTGTTTACTACTAATTAAACTTACTGAAGATGGAACTTTTAAAATTGGCTGTTCTGAGAGGTATGCTTTGATTACAATTTCTTTAACTTTCTGAATTGAATCTACTTTGCTTTGTGCAAAGCCCACATTCACTAATAATATAAGTATCAGACTGAATTTAATTCCCCTGAAGCTAAAATTTCTGTTTATTTCCATCTATTATTTTTGGTTATTTTTTTTATTCTTAGGCGCGGCTAATTTATTATAACTTCTATTGGCTTTCGTGATTATAAGGTTGCATAAACACTATATTGTTGTAAAATTTTTGAGTGAATTGAATGATTAAAGTTCTAAACCGAGGATAGTTAAAAAAACCATCCGGTTTGTGAATGGTTTTGAAGGATTTGTATATTTAATAAAGAGATTAATTTTTTCTATTCGAAATATTCTTTCATTTTATCGAAAAAGCTTTTTTCATTTTTCCCTGGTTGGGGTTTGAAATTCGGAGATTCTCTGAGCTTATCAAGAATTTCATATTCATCTTTTGAAAGTGCTTTTGGAGTCCAGATATTGACGTAAATCAGTTGATCCCCTTTATGATACGAATTTACTTCAGGTATACCTTTTGCTTTTAGCCGTAAAATTTTTCCGCCCTGAGTACCCGGTTCTATCTTAATTTTTGCTTTTCCGTCAATGGTCGGGACTTCAATGCTTGCTCCGATTGCAGCATCAATAAAACTGACATGCAAGTCGTAAATAACATTATTTCCTTCCCGCTTTAATGATTCATGAGGTATTTCTTCAATAAGAATGATCAGATCGCCCGGAATGCCTCCCCTGGGAGCTGCATTTCCTTTGCCACTCATTGAAAGCTGCATGCCTTCACTTACACCTGCCGGAATATTGATACTTATAGTTTCTTCACCTCGTGTAAGACCTTCACCATCACAAACGGTACATTTTGACGTGATTTGCGTTCCTTCACCATTACAGGTAGGGCAGGTGCTTGTGGTTTGCATCTGACCTAAAATGGTGTTCGTTACCCGTCTTACCGCTCCGCTTCCGTTACAAGTACTGCAGGTATTGAATGAAGATTTATCTTTTGCACCACTGCCATCGCATGTATCACAAACGACCTGTTTGTTAACTTTTACTTTTTTCTCAACTCCTTTGGCAATCTCTTCAAGACTCAATTTAACCTTGATCCGGAGATTACTTCCTCTGGCTGCACGTCGTCCACCCCTAGTTTGCTGTTGGCCACCGAAAAAACTATCGAAGGGACTGCCACCGCCGCCGCCTCCGCCAAAGATATCTCCAAACTGACTGAAGATGTCTTCCATATTCATATGACCCCCGCCATAACTTCCGCCATTCGGACTTGATGCTCCTCCGGCATGGCCAAATTGATCGTATCTTTTTTTCTTATCAGGATTGCTCAAAACCTCATAAGCCTCGGCTGCTTCCTTAAAATTCTCTTCAGAAGCCGCATCTCCAGGATTTTTATCCGGATGATATTTAATTGCCATTTTCCGATAAGCTTTTTTTATCTCGTCGGCATTTGAACTGCGTGTGACACCAAGTATGTCGTAATAATCTCTTTTAGCCATTTTTATAAATCAACAATATGCATATTGCTTAGTTGAGCAATTAATTCTGATTCGAATATAATTGTTAGCATATTATTTTATGCACCAATAATAACTTTTGCAAAGCGTATAACCTTATCATTCAGTAGATAACCCTTTTCTAATTCATCAATCACCTTGCCCTTCAACTTAGCAGTAGGAGCGGGGATATTGGTAATTCCTTCATGCAAATCAGCATTAAAATCTTTCCCGATTGATTCCATTTCCTTTAACCCTTTTTGGTTAAGGATTCCTTTTAGTTTATGTTGTACTAGCGTAACCCCTTCTTTCACTGAATTCACATCAGTTGCAGTGTCTATTGATTTTTGTGCTCTTTCAAAATCATCGAGGACAGTTAAGAGATCAGTTATGACATCTTTACCTGCTATTTGCAATAATTCTAATCGCTCTTTACTTGTTCGGCGTTTAAAATTGTCAAATTCTGCATATAAACGGAGGTATTTGTTCTGCCATTCTGTAGATTCTGCTTTCAATTTATCTTCAACTGAAATTTGGCTCTCTGTATTTTCAGAAGATGATTCTCCTGATGCTTCTTCTGCATTAGCTGAGGCCTCATTGTTTTCGGTCTCATTCTCGTTCAGTTTGTCATTTTGCTCTTTATTTTCAGGATTTTGATTCACTTCCATTTTGGTCTTCTTCTTTTTATTCAACATTTCTGAAAAATTCATATTAATTCATGGCAATTTTTTTGCCAAAGATAAAATCAGTCAAGCTGTCAGCTGTTTTGCCCGGTTGATCTTATTTGTCATTGAGCATAACCGGCAAAATAACTGTATTGCTGCTTAATTATTCAACTATTTTAATCGTGGGATGTGGGGACAGAACCTTGTCCTTATTATTTTTTCCTTCAATTTTGCGCTATATTTTTACATCTTCATGAACCTGACCACCGTCGCATTTAATAATCCTGGATGGGAAAGTTCTGATGATATGGTAATCATGTGAGGCCATTAATACTGCAGTTCCCGACTGGCTGATCTGTTTCAAAAGTGTAATAATTTCTTCAGATGTCTCAGGGTCAAGATACGCTGTGGGTTCATCCGCAAGAATTAATTCAGGGTCATTAAGTAATGCCCTAGCAATTACAACACGCTGTTGTTCCCCACCTGAAAGTTCATGCGGCATTTTTTTGATCTTTGAACGCAATCCTACCTTCTCAAGCACATCAAGAATTCGCTCTGAAATAAGTTTTTGATCCTTCCAGCCTGTGGCTTTCATTACAAATTCTAGGTTTTGTTCAATAGTGCGATCGGTCAATAACTGAAAATCTTGAAAAACGATTCCTAGCTTACGACGAAGATAAGGGATGTCTTTTTCTGTTAGTTTTTTAAGATCAAAACCTGCAACAAGACCACTTCCGTTAGAAATATGTAGATCTCCATAAATAATTTTCAATAAACTGCTTTTTCCTGAACCGGTTTGCCCGATCAAAAACACAAACTCGCCCGGATTGATGTGCAGATTTACGTTGCTTAATACCAGATGCTTCTGCTGATAAACATCTATATTTTCTAATTTTATAACGGAGCTACCGATCATAATTCTAGTTTTAAAATTTGCCCGAAAGGCAGGTCTTTAATTTTACTCATGATGTAATCTGCCTTTTCTGTAAGTCCCACTTTCTCCAATGCTTTTTCAGGCCGATCTAAGCGAAAATACGCCAGAAGTGTGAATTTCTCATCACGCAATTGAACATAATCTGGGATTTTGGCACCTCCCTTAACTTTAATTACATACATTATGTCAAAGTTAATTATTTCGTGCTTAGTAATTAGTATTTAGTATTTAGTACTTAGTATTTAGACATGAAATCCTAGGTAATATCAGCAAACTTACATCTGACATTAGACATCAGAGATCTGACATCAGACATCAGATCCAAGTATCAAGTATCAAGAATTAGGATTTGAGTTCAATTGAGAATTAGTCGTTTTGGATAGATATTAAACAATTGAAGCAGAATCTTTCCTATCCCCCTCTGGTCCAAAGGACTCCGTTGGAGAGGGGGGCGCGAAAGCTATGAGCGAAAGAAGTGGAAGGAAATTGGCAATATCCTCCCCTTTGACCCCCATCCAAAAGGGGACAGCTTGGTGCCTAGGGATTTGAGTTTATTAGGGAAAGGACTTTAATTTGAGGAGTTCCCTCCTACGTTGGTGGCGGTAGGCAGGGATGACAAAGACAGTCATGAGGGAATTGAGAGTTAAAAATTGAGAGTTGAGTAGGGGAAAAGGGAAGGCACAATAACTCCTTATTTTAAATGAAGTAGAATGTCATCCCGATCCGCCCCTTAGCGGAGAGGGAACTTAGCAACAATGAATGATATTAGACAATTGAAGTAGAATCGTTCATATCCCCCTCAAAAGAGGGGCGCGAAAGCTATGAGCGAAGGAGGGGGGAGGAAATTAGCAATATCCTCCCCCCTAACCCCCTCCAGAGGGGGACAGCCTGGTGCCTAGGGATTTGAGTTCAATAGGGAAGGACTTTAATTTGAGGAGTTCCCTCCTACGT
>JBDNGV010000432.1:0-12507 GCA_041689125.1 Daejeonella sp. | reverse complement strand
CTGAGGGTAGCTTTTATGTAGCGGGGAGCAGGATCGAACTGCCGTCCGCCAGCTGGCGGATATGAATCCTGCGCTTCCGATAAACTAAAAAAGCCACCTGAGGGTAGCTTTTATGTAGCGGGGAGCAGGATCGAACTGCCGACCTCAGGGTTATGAATCCTGCGCTCTAACCATCTGAGCTACCCCGCCAAATCATCCTTTTAAAATGAGAGTTGCAAATATAGAGGAAATTACTTTCCTTTAGAAAAATTGGTGAAAATAATTCGCTAAGGATAATAAAAGCAGAGGATGGCAGAAAAGATAAAGTTTAATATAGAGTATGAAGTAAAATCATCTCCCAAAATATTGTTTGGCTTTCTGAATGAACCCAATGGACTCGCACAGTGGTTTGCAGATGATGTAACTTATAGAGATCAGGTCTATACCTTTACCTGGGATGGTGAACAGCAAAAAGCGAAATTGCTTTCCATTAAAGAAAATAAACTGGTTAAGTTTAAGTGGCTCGATGATGAGCCTCATTGTTATTTCGAAATGGAAATTGTTCAAGACGAACTAACTAATGACGTTGCATTATCAATAACCGACTTTGCTACAGAGGATACTATTCAGGATCGCAAACTGATATGGGATAATCAGATACAATATTTGGTCAGTGTATTGGGTGCATAGAGATTAATTTTCTCTATTTTTACAATGTGAAGAAAGTACACTTGTTGGTATTTAAGGCCTTTTTGAGGCCTTTTATTGTTACCTTTTTCATTGTTATGTTCATTTTGTTGATGTTATTTTTATTTAAATACATCGATGATCTGATTGGGAAAGGGTTTGAATGGTATGTAATCCTTGAATTGCTGCTTTACGCATCAGCAACCAATGTGGCCATGGCTTTGCCTCTTGCTATCCTCCTTTCTTCCATTATGACCTTCGGTAGCCTAGGCGAAAACTATGAACTGGTTGCGATTAAATCTGCCGGAATTTCTTTGCAAAAGGCAATGATGCCTCTTATTCTTGTTGTAGGTACACTCAGTCTGGCTGCCTTCCTTTTTTCTGATTATTGGCTTCCCAAAGCTAATCTGAAAATGGGTTCATTATTATATGACGTCCGAAATCAAAAGGCTGCATTTTTGATTAATGAAGGTATTTTTAATAATAGCATTCCCGGTTATGCTATCCGAGTTCAGAAGAAAGATTCTGATCAAACCCTTCATGATGTCCTTATTTACGAGCGAAATACAAGTAGTGGCAATATCAACGTGCTGATGGCTAAGGAAGGCAAGATGTATACAACCGATGATGATCAACTCCTAGTTCTGAAACTTAAGAACGGTAAGCGCTACGAAGAAACTCCCGGGTCAGCCTCTGCCTATAATCCCCGGCAGCGCTTTATGCGAACTGAATTCAAAGAGACAGAGCAGCGGTTTGATCTTTCCGGATTTCAAATGAAACGTACAGACGAAGAGCTCTTTAAATCGAATTATGCCATGATGAATATCAGGCAACTTAAATTTTATCTCGATTCATTCACTGTTAAGGGTGACAGTAATCTTCGCTCTGCCTATACTGATCTTGCACAAATTGCACGGGTTTATCGCGTAGATACATTAGGCAAAAAAATTCCTGCAAAACCCATGAAAGCCTATAAAGACGTTCTTGATCTTATTCCTCAGGACAGGAAAATTCAATCACTTCAAACTGCAAAGGATCAGATTAGGTCGGTAAAAGATGTATTAAACCGAAAAGAGTTGTTTGAAAAGGACAATGAGGGAAGGTTAAGGGGCTTTTTAATCGAGCTTAACAGGAAATTTACGATGGCAGTGTCATGCCTTGTTCTGTTTTTTATTGGTGCCCCACTAGGTGCGATTATCAGGAAAGGTGGATTGGGATTGCCTGTGGTCATGTCTGTCTTATTTTTTCTGATCTATCATGTTATTTCAACTATCGGCGAAAAATCAGTTAAAGAAGGTTCGCTTTCTCCTTTTTTGGGAATGTGGATTGCAATTATTTGTCTTTCACCTCTCGGGATATTCTTAACCTATAAAGCAACCGTAGATTCCGTTCTCTTCGATCTGGATAGTTATAAACACTGGTTTAAACAGCTGTTTTCGAAGAAGGACGAACAGACTGTCTGAAAACGGTTTAGGATTATTGCACTAGCCTGACCCATATAGAATTGTTCGAAATCCTATCTGCCAAAAAAATACTTAAATTTGCATTTTATTTTAAACGGGATCATTAATCATATTTAGAATTAATTTATTATCCTTTCTGAAACCGTTTTCCAAACAAGCTTAAAAATTATGTTTAATACCATCAAAGAAGCGATAGAAGATATAAAGGAAGGTAAAGTTATTATTGTTGTAGATGACGAGGATCGTGAAAATGAAGGTGACTTTCTTACTGCGGCCTACAATGCCAGTCCTGAAGTGATCAATTTTATGGCTACCCATGGCCGGGGACTGATTTGTGCTCCTTTAACCGAAGAGCGCTGTAAAGAATTGAGGCTCGAACTTATGGTTGGGAATAATACCGCTGCTTTTGAAACCAATTTTACAGTTTCTGTCGATCTTATCGGACATGGTTGTACTACGGGTATCTCAGCTTCTGATCGTTCCAAAACGATATTGGCACTGATTGATCCGGATACAAAATTTGAAGAATTAGGCCGTCCAGGTCATATTTTCCCACTTATTGCCAAGCATGGAGGTGTTTTACGCAGAGCTGGACATACCGAAGCTGCAGTTGATTTGGCTACTATGGCAGGACTTGAACCCGCCGGTGTTTTGGTTGAGATTCTTAAAGAAGATGGCGAAATGGCACGCTTACCTGATTTACTAATCATCGCAAAACAGTTTGATCTAAAAATCATTAGCATCAAAGACCTCATATCTTACAGGCTCAAAACTGAATCTTTAATTAAGAAAGAAGTTTCTGTAAAATTGCCTACACAATGGGGTGATTTTGAGATGATTGCTTATACGCAAATCACTTCAGGTGAACAACATTTGGCCTTAGTTAAAGGCAATTGGGAAGAGGATGAACCAATTTTAGTGAGGGTTCATAGCTCTTGTATTACCGGAGATATCTTCGGATCATGCCGTTGCGATTGTGGCTCACAGCTCCATAAAGCAATGGAAATGATCGAGATGGAAGGTAAGGGAGTGATCATTTACATGAATCAGGAAGGCCGGGGAATTGGACTTATTAATAAGCTTCATGCCTATAATCTACAGGAAAATGGAGTTGATACTGTGGATGCCAATCTACAGTTGGGCTTTCCAATGGATCAGCGGGATTATGGTATTGGAGCGCAGATATTAAGAAGCCTGGGAATAAAGAAAATGAAATTGATGTCTAATAACCCTACTAAGCGCTCTGGTCTGATAGGATATGGTTTGGAGGTTGTTTCTAACGTTCCGATTGAGATTAAATCTAATATTCATAATGAATCGTATCTTAAAACCAAACGTGATAAGATGGGTCATACCATCATGAAGAATAGTTAAAATTTCTATTTTATTTCCGGTTCTTCCGGTTTAAGAGCTTCTGTGCTATTCGGTAAAGTTGTATGATTTTCTTTATTTCGATCCTCTTTTCTTTGTTTACCCATAAGGAAAACAAGAAGTTCGTTAAAGTTGTCGAAGTCTTTCCTGTAAACCAATCCAATAGCACTTACATATTCATCATTACTTAGGTTATTCAGGAAATTTCGGTTATTGATTTTATTTGAGGCTCTTAGAACAAGATCGCCGTTCTTTCTAAGCAGGTAAATGGCTTCCACATCACGTGCTACAGCGTTGCCGCCCCCAATTACATTAAATTCAGAGAAATTACGGCTGCTATTGGCACGATCGGTAATACCACCGGTAAGAATAAGTCTGTCGTTCAAAAAGCGGAATGAGGCACTTGCATCATTTAAGGAACGAATGTTTAGATCCACAAAATTCAGGTTCAAAGATTGAGTCAGGATCGTGTTTAACTGGTTAAAGAATAATTCTGTTCCAGCACTGATGAAAGTTGAAGTGGCAAATCCAAGATCTGCTGCTTTACCTGCTGCAAATGAGCGTCTGACGATCAAACTTAAAGCCTGCTGATTTGTGTTGTTAACATCACTCAGATATGACTGAAGCTCGTCTTTAATGTAGGCATCGGCAGGGAAATTAATATCAAATGAAATATTAGGAGTTAGAAGTGGCCCGTTAAGATTCATTACGGCTTCCGCCAAAACCCGTTGGTCTATTGCCGGTCTGCCCGCTGCAGCATAGAGTGGACCTAAACTAGTCCGTACTTCATAAAGCGCTTTCATGTTAATTGCCGCTTCAATTGGATTTCCTGTCCAGCGAATCGAGCCACCTTCACTAATCTTAAAGATCTTATTGATAAAATCCTGTGCTGTAAATTCAAATTTTCCTGTTGAAATGTTGTAATCACCATACATCTCGAAATCACCAAGGCTGTTAATGTTCAAACTTAACTGTGAATCTCCGCGGCCAGTCAGCTTACCAAGTTCAGTGAATATATTAACCTCTGTATTCTGATCGATCTGTAATTCGAAATCCATGGTAAGCCCCTTGAAGGAGGCTATTTTGGGCTTATTTAATGAGGTGTCTTTTGAAACAAAGGTGATGAAGTCGGTTTTACTTACGGTTGCCGATGAGTTTAAAGGAATATTAAATACGGTACCGGCTTCTGTTTTTGCGTCAATAATAATCCGCATGTCATTTGTAGGTCCGTTAAAGCTGAAAACTCCAGTACCATAGGCAACACCATAGTAAAGCGGATTATCTTTTGCTGTGGTATTTAATGCCATGAAGTTGGTGGCTACAATATTGATATGGATCTCAGGATTATTGATATTAGCCATGTCTACTGTGCCATTTGCAATAGCTATATTATCTTTATTGTCTTTGAGTTTAAGATTATTTAACTTAACTACTGTATTCTCAACCTCAACTTTATCCGATATTCGGTATGGCGTTTTTAAATAATTAACAGTCATACCTGCATCAATCAAGGTTAAATTGCCATTAATTTGAGGTTTGTTCAACTTCCCGGTCACGGTTAGATCGGCAGAAACTTTACCAATCATATTCGACACCAGATTCTTCAGGAAAGGTTGAAAAAGAGCCACTTCATTGTCTCGCATGATGAGCTTCATGTCTAGGTTGTTCTGATCATCGTTTGCGTTATAGGTTCCCACAATATCCATGGTGGTTTCGCCTTTATTCTCAATGTTCATTTTAACATTGATCAGCTTGGTCGAATTGTCAAGTCCGGCACTCAGTGTCATATTACCGACAGCCAATTTATTATAATTCAGACTGTCTATTTTAATCTCTGCTTCTACATTCGGGCTTGGTCCAAGGCCGGCAAGTTTAGCTTTGCCGTTAAGCGTACCGTTTAAGGTAATTCCCAAAGGAGTGGTCAGTGGATTGAAAGTGGTCAGCTTAAAGTTATTGAAGCCAATTAAGAGTTCATCTGCAGGATCTTTGGAGATATAGCCGTTGATGGTTAGCATCTGATTATCCCTGAATAATTCAAAGCCGGTAATTTTTGTGCGCCTTAAAAGGCTAAAATCTTGGTCTTTTGTCCGTCCGTCATCAAAACTAAAGTTAACCTTCTCCTGAATTTTCCAAGTCTGATTATTAATGATTACATCTGAAGGCAGAATGCTCAGCTGGATTCGCTGATTTCCAGTAGGTTTAAATTCTACCAGAGAGTTTAAATCGAGCTGATTTATGGCATTTTTATCGGATAGTTTAATGTTGAGACTCAGACTGTCATTTGCTAAGTTATTTGCGATATTGACATTTTTAATATACAAGCTATCAGTTATATCAACCCTGTCGGATGTAATGAATATGTTCATCGCATCTTTTGAGGTACTTTCGTCAATAATCAGATTGTTGACTTTAATTTTATTGTATTGAATCAGCTTGATGAATCCATTCAGATTCGCAATATTCGAATCTGACACAAATTTTCCATTAAAATTAGCCTGCTCCGGGATTTTTAATTCTGGAGCAAAAAGGATACTAAGCGGCTCAAAATATTTGATTTTGAGGTTAAATTCAAAATTCTGTTTTTCGGGTTTAACATAAGTCAGACCTAGGGAAGGAATGTATTTACTGGCAACAGATTTAAAGTAAGATGGCAATGTTTTAAGATCATATTGTCCTTTTATACTTGAATCAAATATATCAGATTCAATATTAAGCGAGCGGCTCAATCCGGTTCCAATTGCCTTTAAATTTACCGAATCAATAATAAAAGAGTTGTCAGCGTTAGTCAGGTGAATTTTTGTTAGCTCAACAAGTCCTTCAATATTTTCCAAATTAGAACCCTTAAAATTGGTTTTTAGTTCAGCATCGAACTGAACACTGTCTTTAATCAGTTTAAGATTATGCAAGTTTGCACCTTTAATCGAAGCATTGAAATTGAAATCAGGTAGGCTTTGATTTAAATCTACTTTACCGTCAAAATCGAGCTTTAAATTCGGATCATCCACGATGATTTTCCCATTGAATACTTTGTTTACAAACCGACTATCAATATTTATGTTGGAATATCTATAATCCTTAAAATCAAAATATTTTATTTTTGCCTTTACCTGTTCCTGTAAACTGTTTATTTTGATTCCTTTACCATTAATATCTGCTGTCAAAGTGGTTCTTCCCAGATTTCTATTGTCAAGTAATTCGCCCAGATTGAAGTCGTAAGCCTTAACGTTCCCGCTGTAGCTTGGTACTGAAGCATTGTTGATCTTCATGTTCAGATCTGTGACCACACGTCCTAATCGCGTTTTAAATTCTCCATATGCTATAAAGTTATTCACCAATCCTGTGAATCTGCCCTTGAAATTAATAGTTCCGAATTTTTCGATTATTTGGGGAATCATCGAATTCTTTTTTCCGGTAGCTTTCCCAATAATGAGATCAAGATCCTTTTTGTTTGTTGAAATCTGATCAAAGTTCAGGTCGAGCATAGTTTGTTTGATGCTTGGAAGTCCCTTAATCCTAAAGTCTCCTTTTACATAAGTTGCCTGCCCACTTTGCAAAATGAGGTTTTTGGCTTTCAGGTCATTTATGTAGCCTGTAACCTGCCCATTAACCTGAAGAATTATAGATGATTTAGCAAGGTTAGGAGAAAAATAAGCAATGTCTGAACTATTGATTTTGGAGTTTTGAAAGTTTGAATTGAGAAAAACTTTACTGATGAAGTTATTGAAGTCTTTAAAGTTTGAATATTTGAATAAGAGGTAATCACTTATCCTACTATCCGGAGTTTCGAGCACAAGTTTTTTGAACTCCATCTGGTTCGTATCAATCGCTGCATCTGTAGTGAAATTCTTTATATAAAAACCACTTTTCTCTCTAAAGGTCATATTTCTCACCCCGGCTTTCAATAAATAGGATTTTGTATCGAGATCCAGAATCGTTGTACTCAGACCGCTTAATTGAATATCATTGAAGTTGATCCCCTTTACGGGATTAGTATTATTGAAATTTTTATATTTAAATTCAATGTTATTTAGTACAACTTTACCCAAGGTAATATCATATGGTTTTGAGATCTTTTTTTTGGTGGTTTTGCCACTGCTGAAATAGTTTAGGATAAAAGTTAGGTTTGTAGTTTGGTCTTTATATTTCTTTATAAAGAACTTTCCGTTTTCCATTTGCATGAGCCTAACAGTAATCTTTCTTTCTTTCAGTGAAAAATAATCTAGATCTAAAGTAAATTTCGGCGAAAATAAGAGCGTGTCTTTTTCGAGATCCTGTATATATAAGCTGTCCAGAACCAATGATTTGAATGGCTTAATATCTAAAGATCCGACCTCAACCCGTGTGTTCAGCTCCTTTGAAAGATAGTTTGCAGCCTTTTTAGCAAAGTAAGTTTGTACAGTTTTAAACTGCAATGAAAAAACCAATACGGTAAGGAGCAATATAAAAGTTGCTAGTATCCAAAGGGTTATTTTTAGCGCTTTTTTGATAAATTTGTATTTTAATTATTCAGTTTAATTTTAATATACGTTTTGGCAATCATCCTCGGCATAGAATCTTCCTGCGACGACACCTCCGCATCGATCTGTGTTGATGGCAAAATCTGTTCCAATATAATTGCCGGACAGCTTGTTCACCAAAACTATGGAGGAGTAATCCCCGAACTGGCTTCAAGAGTTCATCAGCAAAATATAATACCTACTGTGCATGAAGCCATAGCAGTTGCAAAAATACATAAAAATGACATCGATGCTGTAGCTTTTACCCGAGGTCCGGGATTATTAGGGTCGCTTCTGGTTGGGACTTCGTTTGCAAAGGCATTTGCACTGGCTAATGACCTACCACTGATTGAAGTAAATCATATGCAGGCACATATTCTGGCTCATTTTATCGAAGAAAATAAGCCTGAATTCCCATTTTTATGTCTGACTGTTTCCGGAGGTCATACGCAAATCGTGTTAGTCAAGGACTATTTTGATATGGAAATTGTTGGGGAGACAAAAGATGATGCCGCTGGTGAAGCCTTTGATAAGACGGCTAAATTGCTTGGGTTGCCATATCCCGGTGGACCGCTAATTGATAAATATGCCAAGTTGGGAAATAAGGAGGCATTCAAATTCCCGGAACCTCAAATAAGCGGACTTGATTTTAGTTTCAGCGGACTCAAAACATCGATCATGTATTTTGTTCGTGATAGGATAAAAGAAAATCCTAATTTTTTAAAGGATAATCTGAATGACGTTTGTGCTTCAGTTCAGGATAGAATTATTTCAATCTTACTTAATAAAATGAAAAAAGCAGCGGTTGAATATCAGATCAAAACTATTGCTATTGCTGGTGGTGTTTCAGCAAATTCCGGACTCAGAGTAGCATTGCATCAGACTGCGGATTTATTGAACTGGGATGTTTATATCCCTAAGTTTGAATATTGTACGGATAATGCCGCAATGATTGCTATTGCAGGTTATTATAAATTTCTGAATGGTGATTTCGTAGGTCAGGATATCTCACCATTGGCCAGATTTAAGTTTTAATTATTTTATTAAGCGGGTTTAAATATTAAACACGAGATTTACAGTATTATCATTATGAAAGCATCAAGCATTATTTTCTTTTTAATTTTTTTAATACCTCTAACCGGATCCCTGATCTGGGTTATGCGACAGGATAAACGAAAAGGCAAAGTTGGTATGTTTATACTTGGTTTTATCGTCATAGCAGGAATATGGTTCATGTACCTTATGACCAAGGGGAAATAATCCTGATCTATCCATTTTTTTTCCTGCCTCTTGCTCTCGATTTTCTTTAATCGGACTAATACTATTTCTATAAATTATTTGCTTAGAAATAATTTGCTTTACACTCTATTATTACCGAATTTGATTGAAATAATTTTTTATAAATCGGATATATTAAAGTGTTCAGAAGCTTAAGTTTTGAATTGCTTTATTGCCATTAATCAACCATTAAATACAATGAAAAACTCAAAATCGACTTTTTTTCTGTTATTTCTTTTGCTCTTTGCCGGAGTGGGTATGGCTCAACCTGTTGAGCAAAACGTGAAGGTTATTATTGGCCCTGATCATCCAAACTGGGTTTACAAAGTTGGAGAAATTGTGAAGTTTAATGTCTCTGTGCTTCAATATGGTAATCTTTTAAAAAATGTAAAAGTGGTTTATGAACTAGGGCCTGAAAAAGTGAATCCTGATAAGCGCGATTCAATGCAGCTTTCAAATGGAATAACAACAATTGAGGCTGGAACCATGAAAACGCCGGGATTTTACCGCTGCACTGTTACTGCTGAAGTCAATGGCAAAAAATATAGCGGACTGGCTACAGTTGGGTTTGATCCCGGACAGATTAAGCCCGCTGCCTTAAGCCCTGATGATTTTGTTCAGTTCTGGAACAATGCAAAAGCTGAGCTAGCTAAGATCCCAATGGATGCAAGAATGACTTTATTGCCCGAACGCTCAACTGAAAAGGTAAATGTTTACCATGTAAATATTCAGAATTTCCGACTAGGAGGCAGATTGTATGGAATACTTTGTGTTCCTAAAAAGCCAGGGAAATATCCTGCCTTACTTCGGGTTCCAGGGGCCGGAGTTAGACCATACAATGGGGATGTTGCAACTGCAGAAAGGGGGGTAATCACTTTCGAAATGGGAATACACGGCGTTCCGGTAACAATGGATCCATCTGTTTATGCAAATCTGGGAGTTGGTGCATTGTCGGGTTATCAAGCTTTTAATTTGGAAGATCGTGATCGATATTATTATAAGAGAGTTTATATGGGATGTGTTAGGGCGAATGATTTTTTAACTTCCCTGCCTGAGTTTGATGGCAGTACGTTAGGAGTAACGGGTGGTAGCCAAGGAGGTGCTTTATCAATTGTTACTGCTGCTCTTGATTCAAGAGTTAAATTTCTAGGTGCTTATTATCCTGCACTTAGTGATCTCACAGGATTCATGATCGGCAGAGCCGGTGGTTGGCCGCATCTGTTTAATAAGGAAAATGTAAATACAGGCAGTACGCCTGATAAAATTAAAACTACGGGATATTATGATGTGGTGAACTTTGCAAGACTCCTTAAGGTGCCCGGAATGTATAGCTGGGGTTTTAATGATGTTACTTGCCCCCCAACCTCTATGTATGCAGCATATAATGTGATTTCGGCCTCAAAATCATTATCTCTTGCATTAGAAACAGGACATTGGACTTATCCTGAGCAGCGAGAAAATATGGAAAACTGGTTGCAAAAACAGTTGAAAGTGGATTGATTTCACGATCTAATAATTCTTTTTTAACAAAAAACCCGCTTGATTGAAGCGGGTTTTTTGTTTATCTTTTTTCTTCGAGATGGGCGGCAGTAACTGTACCCTTTATTTTGGCCTCAAGCTCGTCCATCAGATCCGGATTATCTAATAACAATTGCTTCACGGCATCGCGGCCCTGACCTAGCTTCGTGTCACCATAGCTGAACCATGATCCTGCCTTTTTAATGATCTCAAAATCAACCCCTAAGTCAACGATTTCGCCTGCTTTGGAAATTCCTTCTCCAAACATGACATCAAACTCGGCAATTCGGAAAGGAGGAGCAAGCTTGTTTTTTACAACCTTAACTTTTACCCTGTTTCCTGAAACTTCGTCAGTATCTTTTATCTGAGAAATTCTGCGGATGTCCAAACGAACAGAAGCATAGAACTTCAGGGCATTCCCACCTGTGGTTGTCTCAGGACTTCCAAACATAACTCCAATCTTATCTCTTAACTGGTTGATGAAGATACAGCAACATCCTGTTTTGGAAATAGTGCCTGTTAACTTACGTAGTGCCTGTGACATTAAACGTGCATGCAAGCCCATTTTGGAATCTCCCATTTCACCTTCAATCTCTGCCTTTGGAACAAGTGCCGCAACAGAGTCAATTACGATAATATCTATGGCTCCTGAACGAATCAGATTATCGGCAATCTCCAATGCTTGTTCACCATTGTCGGGTTGTGAGATCAAAAGGTTCTCGATATCCACACCCAGTTTACTTGCATAAAATTTATCAAAAGCATGTTCAGCATCTATAAATGCTGCTATGCCGCCTTTTTTCTGTGCCTCTGCAATGGCATGGATGGCCAAAGTTGTTTTACCTGAAGATTCAGGACCATAAATTTCAATCACGCGACCTTTTGGTAATCCCCCAATGCCTAGGGCAATATCTAAGCTGATTGAACCGGTTGAAATAGTTTCTATTGCTTCTACCGCATTATCGCCTAATTTCATAACGGTTCCTTTCCCGTATGATTTTTCAAGTTTATCCAGCGTAAGCTGTAAAGCTTTTAATTTATCTGCGTTGCTCATTATTTTAGTTTTATATCTTCAAATTTATAGTAAATATTTTAAAATACTAAAAATATTATCAAAATATTAATTTTTATATTCCTTAAGCCTTCAATATATTGATTAAAACTCTCAAAAAATTATAGTAAAGAATTAAAACGGTTTAAATTTTTTGAGGGCTTTGGCGGTCTTAACTGCCAGTTTCTTCCTTTTCAATTCATTTGCCTTTTTTAACTGGTCTTTTTCAGCTTTAATGAGTTCAGTTTGTGTTTGGCTATGCTGATAATATTTGCAGATTTCTGTCAAGGGGCAAGTCTGGCATTTTGGATTTCTTGCAACACATACATACCGGCCATGCAAAATGAGCCAATGATGTGCAATATGGATTTTCTCTTTGGGGAGATACTTTACCAATTGTTTTTCTACTGCTAGCGGAGTCTTTGCATTTCTTGTTAAGCCTACACGATTAGAAACCCTGAATACATGGGTATCCACTGCCATAGCTGGCGCGTTAAATATAACTGAAGCAATTACATTTGCAGTTTTCCTTCCAACACCTGGCATCTTTTGCAGGTCCTCAATATCCGATGGAACAATACAGTTGAACTCATCGACAAGTTTTTTGGCCATACCCACCAGATGCTTTGACTTATTGTTCGGATAACTGACACTCCTTATATAG
>JBDNGV010000431.1:0-3078 GCA_041689125.1 Daejeonella sp. | reverse complement strand
TAAGGGTTATTCGTAGCCGAATTTTCTCTATCAGTACCCACTCTTGCTTTAGTAGCAATATTTTTAGTAACGCTATAAGGTCCCCCAGTAATCTGCTGCCTGATCCAAGCCTTGCCCGGAAATATACCCCAATCCAGGTAAGGAATTCCTCTTCTGCCTACTACCCAGTCTAAACGGGAATCCAATGTACCTGCATGTGGTGTAAACGGGGCTGAAGATTCCAAACCTTGGTCATTTTTTACGGGCGAATCATTATAAGTGTCGATCAAGGGCAAGCCTGTATTCGGATCGGTTTGATAAGCGTTGACTAAGTCGAATGAAGGCTGTAACCAACCGAAGCAACAGGAGGCAGGGCCGCCGAATGGACCGTTAAACATATCCGCAGCATTACCATTTCCACCGCCCGCTGCGCCATCATTAACTGACATCTGAGCCGCAAATACAACTTCTGAACCGTGCTTTTTTTCAGTTCTGAAATTATCAAAGTAGAAATTGGATAGAGCGTACTTTAGGCCGTTGACTGTTCTCCCGTTAGCTATTATATCGTCCAGCAGAGGTTGTGCTTGGGTAAATTTATACTGAAACATATACGCTTTTGCCAAAACAGCTTTTGCTGCCAAACTGTTAGCCCTTCCAACTTGAGACTTGGTAGCAGTCAAATTATCTACAGCAAACTGAAAGTCTGCTTCAATTTTAGGCCAGATTGGCTCAGTATTGGGAACATTGAAATTACCCTTTTCATAAAACACTGATTCATCTACATAAGGTATATTCCTCCACAGTAGTGCTGCTCTTAAATGATAAACTCCACGCAAAAATCTTGCTTCAGCCTTTATTTGTGTTGCTTCAACGGTTGATATATCTGTAGCTTTGGACAACAAACGCAATACATCATTTGCACGCTGGGTTCCGGCATATAAAAAATTCCAGTGATCATTAAAATAAAAAAGAGTGGGATTATGGGAATAACCTTCAATTGATGCTAAGTCACCATTTGGTTCTGTACCCACATGCGCGTCATCAGAGGCCATACTCGCTAATACAGTTAGACTCCCCCAGAAACCTCCTCCCCTTGCACCTGCACCATCCAGTAAGGAATAAGCACCGATTAATGATGCATTAACCCCAGATTTATTAGCTATTATGATTTCATTGGTGGAACCAATGGGATATCTTTCCAAAAAATCTTTTTTACAAGCATATAATAATGTCGCAACTATCACGCAGCTGGTTATAATTACTTTATAATATAATATTTTCATGGCTATTTTTTTACAGATTAATAATTTAAAACGAAGCGTTAATTCCAAAAAGAAAGCCCCGCTCATTGCTCGGGTAATTCCCAAAGTCTATACCAAAAGCTGAAGTGCTACCTCCTAGGTCAGGATCCAATCCGGTATATTTTGTAATAGTAAATAAATTTGTTCCCTGCATATATAATCTCACATTACTTACTCCAATTTTTTGGAGAACGGTCGGGCTTAGGGAGTATCCCAAGATCAGGTTTTTAAATTTAAGGAATGAGCCATCCTCTACAAAATACGAATTTAAGGCCCCAGACGTACTCAAAGTGACCCCATTTTCAATTCTCGGAACTGTTGTATCCGTATTTTCAGGTGTCCAGGCATTCAACATTACCTTGCTCTTATTACCCACATAACCACCATAGAAATGAGTGTACGAGCGTATCGTGTTCACTATCTCATTTCCCTGAGAGCCATAAAAAATGGATGAGAGATCAAATCGTTTATAATTAAGCCCAAGATTTATCCCATAAGTAAAATCGGGATTAGGGCTACCGATAAAAGTACGGTCGGCTGGGGTAATTTTTCCATCATTATCAACATCTCTGTATTTAAAACGACCGGGACCAGCACCGCTTTGTGTAGGAGATGCGGTAACTTCGGCTTGAGAATTAAAAAGTCCTAATACATCATACCCATAGAAGGCACTTACTGGTCTACCTATCTCATTTCGGGCAATAGCACCAAACCCCTGCAGATTACCGGAATTGAAAAAACCCGGCGTGGGAATATGTTTCACTACGTTCTTATACGAAGTAAAATTTGTAGTAACAGCAAAACCCAGATCTTTGCTAAAATTACCCCTATACCCAACAGAAGCGTCAACTCCTGAATTTTGAATATCACCTATATTAATCACCGGATAAACAGCACCGCCTACAGTTGCAGGCAATGGCTGTGTGAACAACAAACCATCTATAGATTTTTTGTAGTACTCCACATTAACCGTTAACTTATTATTGAATAAGGAAGCATCAAACCCAGCATTGGAAATTATATTTTCTTCCCAGCCTGTATTGATGTTTCCAATCCTTGTCTGAATAAACCCTTGCTGGACACTATTGCTGGTTCCTGCTATATCATAGAAGGCATTTCCATGCCCCCCCCCATATAAGCTAAATTGATTAGCACCACTTACATTACTCTGCGAACCGAGGATTCCGTAGCTTCCTCTAATTTTCAGGTCATTAATCCAGCTTATATTTTTCATAAAGCCTTCGTTTGATACCCGCCATCCCAGAGAGACGGAAGGGAACATACCAAATCGTTTGTTTGACCCGAATCTAGATGAACCATCCCGTCGTAAAGTAAGGCCTAACAGATATTTATCATTAAAAGAGTAATCAAGGCGGGTAAAAACAGAAAACAATGTGTTTATATCACCGCTGCTGGAATTGTTAATCATCATAGTTCCGTTGCCCAGGGTCAGGAAATTATAATCAGTTGCGAAAAAACCACTCCTGCTTCCACCGAGATTTCTTCCAGCAATTCTGACAGATTCAGAACCTAACAGTACCTGTACAGAATGTTTACCAAACAAGTTATTGTAATTTAAAGTATTGGTCCATGTGGACTGGCTGCCGAAAGCTGCATTTTCAGAATAACTATGCGGAAGGTTGTTTCCTTGCTTGTTGTCATATTGAGTAAAACCGAAATTCTGACTATAATCATTTCTCTCATTAGCACCAATACTGGTACGAGCTGTAAACTTTTTAAGAAAATCAACTTCGGCATATGCATTGCCAACTATCATCCAACTATTAGCCCTGTTATT
>JBDNGV010000430.1:0-2350 GCA_041689125.1 Daejeonella sp. | reverse complement strand
TGCTCATCGAGATTAGTAGTCCCATTCGGTTTTCTTCACCGAGTGCAATCTGCCCAATAAATTTATCTTTTGCTTGTTTAAGTTGTACCGGACCCAGTTTTTGATCTCTGAGTTTTCTTAATTCTTTTTCAAGCAGTTTGATTGCCTTTTCTGTTTTTTCAGTGTCGGTACCGAAATAGATTGAAAAGATTCCGGTGTCGCTCATCGGGGTATAGTTTGATTCGATAGTGTAGGCGATACCATATTTTTCGCGGATCTCCAGATTCAGCCTAGAGCTCATCCCAATACCTCCAAGCAGATTATTAAGCAAGAGAAAAGCTGTTTTATGCTTATGGTGCATGGAGTAAGAACGGTTTCCAATTACGCAATGCGATTGGTTGATGGGTTTATTGAAAACAAGATTTTTTGCTGAATAAACACCTGTTTTTTCGCGTTTTCTTTCAGGCAGATTAGCCTGGATTTTTGAGAAAAGCTTTTCAGTGATGCGGATGATCTTTTTAAAATCATAATCCCCGTAGATCCCGACGATGATTTCATCGGTGCGGTAGTTTGCCTTGTGGAAATCCACAATATCCTTCTTCACAAAGCCTTGAACAGTTGTAGGGGTGCCGAGAATATTACGTCCTAGGGGATGACCTTCAAAAAGCAGGTCTTCAAAATCATCGTTGATAGCCTCATCGGGTTGGTCCTGGTAGGAGGATATTTCATCAAGAATGACTTCCTTTTCCTTTTTCATTTCTTCTTCAGGAAATACAGAATGGAATACGATATCCTCAAAAAGGTCGAGTGATCGTTCTAAGTGAGGTTTCAGAAATGAAGCATGAATACAGGTATATTCTTTGGTGGTATAGGCATTCAGATCTGCTCCAACCAGCTCGAGGCGGTTAAGTATCTGGTTGGTATTTCTTCTTTCGGTTTGTTTAAAAAGCAGATGTTCGATGAAATGTGCGAGACCATCTTTCGATGGATTTTCATCGCGGGAACCCGCATTGATAATAATGCAGGCATGTGAAATATTTGAAGGGCTTGGCTTATGCAGTACCCGAATCCCGTTCTGCAATTGGTAAACCTGATAATCCATTTAGCAAATGTAAAGAAATCAATTAGCAAATTTGAGAATGAGATAATTAGGAAATGAATTTGTCGATGAGTTGATTTGTCTATTTGTCAATGGGAATTTGACTACAAAGGATAGTTCTCTTCCTTGGTAAAGCTCTCTCAAAACATGTAATATACGAGTATAACGGTTCAGAGCTTTAAGTTTTGCCGGAATTAAGGACACCATATTTCTGCTAAGACTAGTCTGGTTAAAAAATAAAATTCTAGGTAGCAGGTCAGCCGGCATAACATAAACCTGCTGATATAGGCGGTCAGCAGAATTATATATCTACAAATCTACGCTTAGCTTCAGGTGTCCGCCCAGACCTTTACGGATAATTCTCATCAAAGTTGAAAGCCGGATATCACTTGCATCATTCTCAATTCTGGAAATATAGGTTTTAGTTGTCCCACACTTTTCGGCAAGTTGTTCCTGCGTCATTCCCTTTTCTTTTCTAAGTTCTTGAAGCATTACTCCGAGTTTAAAAGTTTCAAAGCCTTCTTCATATTTTTCCCTGGTTTCTGTGTTTTGTTTCCCATACTGTAAATCAAGATGGTCTGTGAACGAGGTTAGATTTTTATTGATCTTTTTCATCGAAGTATTGATTTTTTAGTTTTTCTGCAAGGGCAAGTTCATTTTTTGGAGTTTTCTGAGATTTCTTTTGGAAACCGTTTAAAAGTATGATCAGTTTGCCCTTGTCAAAAAAGCTGAAAACCCTATAAATATCCGAACCAACTTCCACTCTGATTTCAAAAATTCCGTTAGAACCGGTAATGTGTTTGAAATATTTCACCGGAACCTTATTGATTGTTCCAATTAATTGTAAGGTCCAGTTGAATTTCCTCTTAACATCCGGTTTTAGTTTATCAAAGAATTCCAGATAATAATTCTGATAATAGAATATGTCTCTAATGAATTTTCCTTGCATGAACAAAGTTAGCTATTTAGATAACTTTATGCAAATAAGTGTAGAACATTTTACAAAGAGAGGAATTTTGATAGCGTCCCCTTTAAAGTACAAATCAATATTTGATTTGTCAATTTGTCAGTGGGAATTTGACCACATCGGACAATTTCCTTCCTTTTAAAGATCTCTCAAAACGTATAACTTACGACGTAAAACGTACAACTCACTTAAGTCTTCCCTTATACGTCTTCTTAAACAACTCATACCTTGGCATAGAAACCGATCTCACATATCCCTGGTTTGGATTGTGCTCGATATAATCTTGATGGTATCCTTCTGCACGG
>JBDNGV010000429.1:0-6710 GCA_041689125.1 Daejeonella sp. | reverse complement strand
TAACAAAAATATTTCTTACTCTTTCTCTGCTTGCTCTGGCAATCGCTTTGCAGGCACAGCAACCCGATCAAATAATGAAGGCTTCGGGAAGTCCGGCAAACCCGAAAGTTCCGGTAAGCTGGAACCGATATAATGACTATGCTGCAATTACCGAGATCTGCAAAAAGCTTGCAAATGCTTATCCTGATCTTGTAAAGCTTGAATCAATGGGAAAATCATTCCTAGGAAAAGAAATGTGGGTGATGACGATTTCTGATTTTAAAAAGGGTGATCCCTTAAAAAAACCAGCAATGTATATCGACGGTAACATCCATTCGAATGAGATTCAGGGTAGTGAGTTCGCACTCTATACGGCTTGGTATCTGGCCGAGTCTTTTGCTGATACAAAACATATTCAGGACTTACTTGAAGATAAAACCTTTTACGTTGCGCCAACTATTAACCCCGATGCCAGAGATAACTTTATCCATAAAGCAAATAATGCAAATTCTCCGCGTTCGGGAATGATCCCTGTAGATAATGACCGCGATGGCGAAATAAATGAGGATGGATATGATGATTTGGATGGTGACGGGAATATTGTTTTTATGCGTAGGAAAAATCCAAATGGTCGTTTAAAAACTGATTCCGAAGATCCAAGGAGAATGATCAGTGTAGGAGTGGATCAGCAGGGAGAATATGAATTGCTGGGTTACGAGGGAATTGATAACGACGGTGATGGAGATGTAAATGAGGATGGTGAAGGTTTTTATGACCCAAACCGCGACTGGGCATGGAATTGGCAGCCAAATCACATACAAAATGGTGCCTACAAATACCCATTCTCAATACCTGAAAATCGTTCGATTTCTGAATTTGTAATGAAACATCCAAACATTGCTGCAGGGCAGTCGTACCATAATAATGGCGGAATGATACTCCGCGGGCCTGGTGCACTTGAGGATCTGAACACCTATAATGCACAAGATGTTCAGGTTTATGATGCCCTTGGCAAAAAAGGTGAAGAACTGATTCCCGGTTATAAATACCTGGTTGTTTATAAGGATCTTTACTCTGTTTTTGGAGGTGAATTAGATTGGTTTTATGGTGGAAGGGGTATTTATACTTTTTCAAATGAGCTTTGGACACAGTTTCTGATGTATAATAAGCCCTCTGACAGAAATTCGCAGTCTGAACAATATTCTTTTGACCGGAATCTGCTCTTTAATGATGCTTTTGTCAATTGGAAAGCATTCAAACACCCGCAATACGGGGATATTGAGATCGGTGGTTTTAAGAAATCTTTTGGCCGCCTGCATCCCGGATTTCTGCTCGAAAGCGATGCACACCGCAATATGGCTTTTACTTTATATCATGCCTATCATACCCCGAAACTTTCTGTGGAAGAGATCTCTGAAAAGGATTTAGGTGCCGGATTAAAGGAAGTAACTGCCGTCATTGCCAATAAGCGCTTAATGCCAACTCATTCAAGCCAAGATCTGAAGTATAAGATTGAGGTCCCCGATCTGGTTAGTTTGAAAGGAGCAAAAGTAATTGCAGGAATGATTGTTACTAATCGTGACTTGAACATTACCGTAGAGCAAAAAAATGATCCTGAAAACATCAAAGTGCCCAATATCCCGGGAAACGGAACAGTTACTGTCAGATGGATAATTCAAAATGCAGAAAAATACCTGGTGAACGTTGACAGTAAAAAGGGTGGATTTGCAAGTAAGACAAAATAGTTATGAAACTGCTATCCATAACAACAGGCATGCTCCTGTTCAGCACCCTTCTTTTCGGTCAGGCAGATATGGAATTTTTTAAAAAGCTAGGCTCTATGGAAGGCAAAGCCTTTTAAGGTAAAGCAGAATTCAATTTAGAGAGCGAATAAAAAGATTAAATTATCTGAAGACCTGTATTATGAAAAGAATACTATTTTACTTATTACTGGCATCACCCATTACACTAAATGCACAAGAACTTTGGAGCCTAAGCGTAGAAAAGATCATGCGCGATCCAAAATGGATGGGCGTATCTCCCTCTAACATCAAATGGGATGAAAACAGCAAAAAAATCTACTTTAACTGGAATCCCGAAAAGCTAGAAGAAGATCCAATGTATCAGATTTCTTCTGATATGCGCAAACCACAAAGAGTTTCCGAAGAAATAACGAAAAAGTTGGATAAAGGAACAGTTAGTTATACAAAAGACCGAAAAAAAGTGCTTTTTGAGCGCAGAGGGGACATTTTTATCAAAACTGTCAATACCGGACAGGAGCTGGCACTCACAAATACTCTTGAACGGGAAGCCAACCCTGTTTTTGACAGCAGCGAAAGTAAAGTGCTATTCCAGCGAGGGGATAATCTCTTCAGTATCTCCATTGCTGGAGGGAAGCTGGTACAGCTTAGCAATTTTACTCGCTCTAAAAAAAGGCCTGAAAGCGAATTATCCAAACAAGATCAATGGCTAAGACAAGATCAGATAAATGAATTCGAAATCATCAAAAAAAGGGAAGCCGATCGAAAAGACCTTGAGGCCAAAAATAAATTAAATGAGCCGAAAAGGCCTAAAGAATTCTACCTTGATGAGCGCAGTTTTCTGAATGGTGTGCGGATGAGTCCGGATGAAAAGTTCATGGCTTTCCGTCTGATGAAACGTGCAGATGGAAATAAAAACACAATCGTTCCAAACTATATCAGTACCAGCGGATACACAGAAGATATAAACGGGCGTACTAAAGTTGGAAATACAGTGCCTGTCTATGAAAGCTACATCTATGATATTCAAAGGGATACCATTTTCCCCATCTCAACAAAAGAGATTCCGGGCATCAAAGATCTGCCGGATTATGTAAAGGAGTATCCAAAGCAGTTAGAGGAAAGAACAAAGAAAAATGAAGACCGCAAGGTTGCCATAAATGGACCTTTCTGGAATTCAGATGGCTCATTGGCAGTCGTGACGGTTTCGGCACTAGATAATAAAGACCGCTGGATCATGAAGCTGGATCCGCAAAGTGGCAAGTTATCGCCTCTCGACCGGCAGCGGGACGAAGCTTGGATAGGTGGTCCGGGAATAGGTGGATTCTTTGGCGGTGGTAATATTGGTTGGATTGATAATAGTACGATCTATTATCAGAGCGAAACTTCGGGATATTCTCATATCTATACTCTGAATGTAAATTCCGGTGATAAAAAAGTGATTACTTCCGGAAAGTATGAGGTACAAACACTTCAATTATCAAACGATAAGAAAAGTTTTTATTTCACGGCAAATATAGAACACCCCGGTATCACTCATTTTTACCGTATCCCGGTTACAGGAGGCACATTTGTTAAACTCAGCTCGATGAAAGGAGGCAATGAAATCAGCCTGTCGCCTGATGAAAAATGGCTAGCTATTCGCTATTCCTATTCGAATAAACCATGGGAATTGTACCTGCAAGAGAACAAAGTCGGGGCAAAAGCAGAGAAGATCACCAGCTCTAATAGTGCTGAATTCGATTCTTATAAATGGAGAGAGCCTGAAGTGCTCAGCTACAAAAATCGTTTCGGTTCGGACGTATATGCCAGGATCTACAAACCCGAAAATCCTGCTCCATCTAAACCGGCTGTAGTATTTGTTCACGGTGCCGGCTATCTCCAGAATGTGCATTATTGGTGGAGCCAGTACTTCAGAGAATACATGTTCAATAACCTACTTGCCGATATGGGATACACGGTTATAGACATCGATTTTACAGCAAGCTCCGGCTATGGACGTGATCACCGTACAGGTATCTATCGGCATATGGGGGGTAAAGACCTGAGCGACAATGTAGACGGGGTTAAATTACTCATTGATAAATATGATATTAATCCTAAAAATGTTGGTATTTATGGTGGCTCATATGGAGGATTCATGACATTGATGGGCTTATTCAATGAACCGGATGTATTTAAATCGGGTGCAGCGCTTCGCTCTGTAACAGACTGGGCACATTACAATCATGGATATACTGCAAACATTCTGAATGAACCTGCCAATGATGAGATTGCGTACAAAAGAAGTTCTCCGATCTATTTTGCAGAAGGTTTAAAAGGTAATCTTCTGATGGCGCATGGAATTGTTGATGTGAATGTTCATTTTCAGGATATCATCCGATTATCCCAAAGGCTAATTGAACTTAAAAAAGAGAATTGGGAACTCGCTGTTTATCCAGTTGAAGACCATGCATTTTTGGAACCTTCTAGCTGGACTGATGAGTATAAACGGATCCTTAAATTATTTGAAAAAACACTCAAATAATAGGCAAAGATATCTAAAGCATTGATTATGAATGACATTTGAAATTTTTATACATTAAAAATGTTGAAAACTTATTTTAGAAAAATAATGAAAATGTGTAGTTTTACAAAATAAAGGTTAATCAACCTTAAAGCGATTTGTCTTACGATAGTAAAAACGCATTTCAGACATGCAGTGATTGTACTCTGGGAGGTTGATAATAGTTTTAAGGATCTACAAGTTTTTAATTGTAATTTTTGGGAAAGCGGTCAGATATCCATTATCTGACCGTTTTTTTCATTTATATAGTTTTGGTCTCAACTCCTTACATGCAGGGTGATTTATTTTGTTTTGCCAAAAATGGAACCTTTCAAATCGATTAACCCGATTCATCCCACAAGGTAAATTTTTTGTGTCGTCGCCTTCCATCATACTTTTTTCCATATTTTCGAGTATTATCAACCCTAAACTATGAACTTTCGTCAATCAGGTTTTTTTCTTTTTGTGTTTTTTCCGCTTTTTGTAGTCGGGCAAAGCTCAATCCAGCTTACTTCTTCAGAAATTAAACTTGGGCTCAAAAAATTGAATATCCTGGGTTCTGCATTATATATTGCAGCACACCCGGATGATGAAAACACTCGTTTACTAGCCTTCCTTGCCAAAGAAAAGAAATTCAGAACAGGTTATTTATCCCTGACAAGGGGTGATGGAGGACAAAACCTGATCGGAAACGAGCAATCTGAATTATTAGGACTCATACGCACCCAGGAATTACTTGCTGCCAGACGCACTGATGGTGCAGAACAATTTTTTTCAAGAGCCATTGATTTTGGTTTTTCAAAAAATTCGGAAGAAACTTTCCGCATCTGGGATAAAGAAGAAATCCTAGCCGATGCGGTTTGGGTTATCAGGAAGTTCAGGCCGGATGTCATCATCACCCGATTCCCGGAAGATGAACGTGCCGGTCATGGTCAGCATGCCGCCTCTGCAATCATTGCCCGTGAAGCATTTTTCGCCGCAGCAGATCCAAAACGTTTCCCTGATCAGTTGAAATTTGTTGAAACCTGGCAGGCTAGACGAATTGTTTGGAATACCTACAATTTTGGATCATTGAATACAACTTCCGAAGATCAGTTAAAACTGGATGTTGGTAATTACAATCCTTTGCTTGGCAAGGGCTACGGCGAAATCGCCGCCGAAAGTCGTACAAATCATAAAAGCCAGGGTTTTGGAAGCGCCAGACAGCGTGGACAAGCAGTCGAATTTTTTATTCCTACAGCAGGTATTCTAGCGAAAACAGACCTATTTGAGGGTATAAATTCAAAATGGAACCGCGTTGAGGCGGGAGGAGAAGAAATTGGACGGATGATCACTGAAGTGGATGATAATTTTAAAACTGATGATCCATCTGCTTCCGTTCCTGCGATGGTAAATATCCTAAAGATAATTGACCGGCTACCTGAAGGCTACTGGAAGGAACAAAAAATCAAGGAATTAAAAGATCTGATTGCTGCAGCCGCCGGATTATGGTTCGAGTCATATACATTACAGGCCGTTCAGTCATTAGGCGACAGTATCAAACTGCGTTCTGATATTGTACTTCAATCTAAAATTCCCGTTAAACTTCTAAGCATAAGCGGTAAAAAACTAGATAATGATCTGAAAGAAGGAGTATTAAAAAGTGTTCAAAGCAAAGTTTTAGCAAAAGAGATCACAGAACCTTACTGGCTGATGGAAAATCATCCTGTGGGAATGTTCAAAGTGAATGATCAGCAATTAATTGGCCATCCAGAAAAACCAACTACAGCCATAATTGACTTCAGTTTCAGGATCTCGGATCAGGTAATTTCTTACCAGCGTCCACCGGTTTATAAATATACCGACCAGGTAAGAGGCGAAGTCTATCAGCCATTAATCGTTGCCCCGGCAGTCACAGCTAGTATGGCCGATAAGGCTTATGTCTTTTCCGGAAATAGCGCCAAAACCATCCCAATACTCCTAAAAAGCTTTCGTGATAAAACTGAGGGAAGCTTGAGCCCACAAGTACCGGTCGGATGGAAAATTGAACCTCAAAGAATTGAATTTAATCTTCCCAAAAAAGGAGATGAAAAAACTGTCCAGTTTATAATCAGTCCAACCGACCGGGCTGTATCTGGAAAATTTACGCTCAGTATTTTGTCCGGTGGACAGCGCTATAATCGTGGAAACAGAATCATTAATTATGAACACATTCCGATTCAAACTCTTTTTCCGCTGGCTGAAGCAAAAATCGAACGGGTTGAACTTAACACCGGAGGCAAAAAGATCGGATATATTGCTGGAGCCGGCGATCTGATTCCTGAGTCCTTACAGCAGATTGGTTACCAAGTAAGTACATTATCTGAAACGGAGATAATGAATGCTGATCTTGCCCAATACGATGCAATCATAACAGGGGTGAGGGCTTATAATGTCAATGAAAGATT
>JBDNGV010000428.1:0-3545 GCA_041689125.1 Daejeonella sp. | reverse complement strand
TGCCGTTACAGATGTGCGTTTATCTTCAGTAAAGCTAGATGCCACCTATCCCTCTGGTCAAAGCTTTGGAGTATTTAAGGCTATAAAAATCTATATTTCTCGTGGTGATAGTTCTAGGGAACTTCTGATTGCAACCCGCGAGAACATAGCTTCAACAGTTGGAAAAAGTATTATGCTTGATGCAGATACCACGGTCCTGCTTGATGAGTATATCAAAGAATCTACTGTTCGAATCAGGATGGAGTATATTTTAAGTAGTGCTATATCTGCTGATATCACGATTAAGGCAAGCATGGGCTTTGATGCGGTTCCTAACACGAGCAAGTAAAATTCTTAATTAAGGGCTGATTATTAATTAGGTCGTTTATATTTGACCTGATGGACATATTTTCTGTTTTTACCGATTGGCTCCGGAATCAAAGTTTGCTCGAAACTTCGGGGGTTGTCACAGGTATTTTATGTGTATATCTGGCTGCAAAAAATAATATCTGGAACTGGCCAATCGCGATTGCAAGCGTATTAATCTATATTTTTATCTTTTTTGAAGCAAAATTATATGCCGATACAGGTTTACAGGTATATTTTTTTATAATGAATTTTTACGGATGGTACTTTTGGAGCAGAAAAGATAAGCTTACAAAAGTTCCAGTATCTTCGATTACTCTTAAAGAGATTGTCCTATCGGTCACAGGAATTACTGTTTTTACAGTAGGACTAGGGTTCTTCCTTTACCAAGGAACAGATGCGTCATTTCCTTTTATAGATAGTTTCTGTACGGCATGTAGTCTGGTAGCCCAAGTATTTCTTGCCCGAAAGGTTCTGGAAAACTGGCTAATCTGGATATTTGTCGATATCATTTATGTTGGAGTATACATCTCTAAGGATTTACACTTGACTGCCGGAATGTATGCCTTGTATATAGTAATTGCTGCCATTGGTTACTTCGACTGGCGAAAAGAATATGTGCGCAGTCGGTTTTTTTTACATGAACAAGATTAATTGTTTAATTTAAATGGAAACCTTACAAGAACTTGGCAAAGAATTGATCAAAATAGCAATTGTTGGTCCGGAATCAACCGGAAAATCGACAATTTCCCAACAACTTGCTTTATATTATAACACGGTATGGGTGCCCGAATACGCCCGCGGCTATTGCGAAAATCTTGTTTCTGCTTGTACCTGGGAAGATGAGATCAATATGTTCAGAGGGCAGCTTGAACTGGAAGAGCGAATGGCTCCATTGGCTAATCGTTTACTGATTTGTGATACAACTTTTGTTACCGTAAAAATCTGGAGCGATCATATGTTTGGTCGTACCCCTCAGGAAGTGCTTGATAAACTTCCGCTTCATAATTACGACCTCTATTTATTGATGGATATTGACCTTCCATGGGAGGAGGATCCCCTCCGCGAATTTCCGCATATGCGGGAACATTTTCTCAAAGTATGGCATAGTGAACTGAAGGCACTTGAAGCAAGTTATTCTTTAATTTCCGGATCTGATGAAGAAAGATTCCGGAATGCGGTTAAAGAGATAGATTCTTTTTTGATAGGTAAATGAGTAATTTAACAATAAGTAAATTAGAAAATTGCTGTATATGTCAAATCCAGTTTTGAATTTATATAAGCATTTGCTGTCGCTGCGTTTTTTGGGTTAGGGATCGAAGTGGAAATCATTTTTTGCGAAGCGAAAAATATTGCAACGAAGAGCCCGGCGCCGCCCAACGGCGCAACCTCCCGGTGGATAATTAGATTACAATGCGGAATCTAGTATGCTTAAAGCAAAAAGTTCAAAGCTGAAAGCGAAAAAACAAAGCTCGAAAGTGCTTTTAAACATTCAAAACATGATGTTATTTCATCGGTCGCCTTGAGGCTTAAGACCTCATATGCGAATCCCACCAATTAAATATTTCCCTTACATTCATGCAACGTTCGAATAATCCCAGCGTCTATTGATTAAGAAACGCGTAAAAATTTGGAAGCTGTTTACGTAGATCAGCATTTTGACCTTGTGGTTGAATGCAGAAACGGTAGTAGGAAGGCACAAAATGAATTGTACAAGCTTTATTCAAGGGCCATGTTCAACATTGCTATGCGCATTGTGAATCATGAAGATGAAGCAGCAGATGTGCTGCAGGAGGCATTCATACATGCCTTTACCCGCATCGCCGATTTCAGGCAGGAAACTACTTTCGGTTTGTGGATGAAACAGATCGTAATCAACAGATCAATTAGTCAGATCCGTAAGCGCAAAATGGAACTGATCCCGATTGATGATACAGATGTAGAATCCATTCCGGATGAGGAAATGAATGACAATTCAGAATTTGAAGTGCAGGTGCGGCAAGTACAGGCGACCATCCAGCAGCTTCCGGAGGGATATCGTTTAGTACTTACGCTGTACTTGCTCGAGGGTTATGATCATGAAGAGATCTCACATATTCTGCGGATTAGTGAAAACACTTCAAGGTCGCAGTTTATGAGAGCTAGAAGAAAGCTGGTTGAATTATTGAGAAACCAGGGAATAACGTATAACAAATAATAAGATCCGCATAAGGATCAGTGAGAGGAAAAAGATGAAAGAAAAATTAGAAAATTTTATTAAAGATAACAGGGCTGATTTTGATCAGTTCGAGCCACCTGCTAATCTCTGGGATAAAATTGAGAAGCAACTTGATGAAAGGCAAATAGGTACATCACCAAATAAAATAATTAAAAGGGAAAGGTTAGTTAGTCTTAGTTTCCTGCTTAAACTGGCGGCTTCAATTATCCCTCTTTTATTTGCAGGAATTTGGTTCTACCAATATCAGTTTAAACAATCTTCCTATTTGAGTAATATTAATCCGCAATTGACTCAACAACAGGTTTATTATGCATCATTAATAGAAGTGAAAAGGAGTGAGTTAAAACGTATTGAAAAGGAAGAACCACTATTGTATCAGGAATTCTCGGAAGAGATAAAAAAGATGGATGCGAATTTTCAAAAACTAAAAAATGATTTACCTGCAAGTCCAAACCAGGAAGAAACGGTTAAGGCGATGATTCGAAATTTACAGATACAAATTGAACTCCTGAACCAGCAGCTTGAAATTATACAGCAGATTAACCAGTTAAAAAAGGACCAAAGAGATGACACACAAAATATTTAAGAAAGCATTGCTCTTTGCTTTGCTGATGCATTTCATAGAAATTGCCACAGCTCAAACGGTTGAGCCAGCAACGCCAAAGAGTCCTAAGGCAAACTCCGAACTTAAGAATATTGAATTCGAAATATCCGAAGCATTCAAAACAGTTGCTTTTGAACTTAAAAACATTGATTTTGAAAGAATCGGAAAAACAGTAGTTGTTGCCGCCCGTGAACTGAGAAAAGGATTGGAAGATATTCAGATTGTTGTAGCAGATTCTCGCAATCAGCAAAATCCTGAAGAATCTCTTGAATTGACTGGAACTGCCGAAAAGACTAAGCTTATTACTAAAGCTTATTCAGTGAATAGCAATGATAAGCTTTCAGTAAATAATCAATATGGAAAAGTTTCAGTACATAC
>JBDNGV010000427.1:0-7534 GCA_041689125.1 Daejeonella sp. | reverse complement strand
GCTGCTACACGAAAAACTTTCCCATCCTTAACTGCAACATCCATTTTGCCATTAATTTTGTTCTTAGCATCGATTACATGTCCTCCTTTGAGCAGAAGATCAATTTCCTGTGCATTTACTTTAGTCGCTAATAAGGCAATGAATAAGAAAAGCGACAGGCTTCTTACTGTTTTTAAATAAGTTCGCATTCGTTCTTTTTTTTAATTTGGTCTTAAAGTATATTATTTAGTAAGTGCCTGAGGAGAATCCCAAATTGGTCCGCTAACCCCGTTTAAATCCCACATAATTTTACCTGCACGAATGGTTAATTCTGCTTCCATTTTTTGTGTTCCCTTCAAGGTGTTTCTTCGAACATCGGTAAATCCGAATTCACCTTTCTTCACACTGAATACTGCAACATCTGCCTCATTACCTACGCTCAGGTTACCTAAATCTGGTCGGTTGATTGCTCTAGCCGGACTAGCGGTAGATTTTTCAATCACTTCTTCTAGCGTAAGTCCGATATTCAGGAATTTAGACATCACATTTGCCATATCTTTCATCCCACCATTCATACTATCTGAGTGAAGGTCTGTGCTGATTACATCTGGTTTGAAACCTTGTTTGATTGCAGGAATAGCCTGGCGCCAGAAAAATGCACCACCACCATGGCCAACATCAAACAATATTCCTTTTTTCTGAGCATCAAATATAAATGGCTTTACTACTCCGTCATCATCTACCACGGTCTCACGATCTTTTGGACCATAAGCAAATGTATGGGTGAAGATATCACCTGGACGAAGATGTTCTAGGAATAATGATTTTATCGAATTGGTAGGCTGATGTTCACCAAAATCGACCATCACAGGTACATTAGCCAGTTTTCCTGCTTCTACAGCTCGGTCAACCTGCGTAAAATCACCCCAATAATGTGCTGCTTTGATACCGACAATGATCGTTGGAAAAAGCTTAGTGATCATATAGGCAGTCATTTCAGGGTTGAAATCAGATTTATCCTGCTCCTCAAAACGACCATACATCCCAGTTCCGGTTATATTTAACAGGGCAAGGATACGAGTCTGGGAGCGATCGATACTTTGCTCCTTGAATCGACGAAAGTTTCTCCAGCCAGATGATCCCGCATCTACGACAGTTGTTACACCGGCTCTGAAGGTAAAAGCATCTGCCGGAACAGCTGTCTGACCATCAGCGATATATGCTAGAGGATCATTCCCCTGAAATACGTGTGCATGCATATCAATAATGCCCGGAGTTACATATAAACCACTCACATCTACCGTTTTTTTAGCAGAAGTCGCCGGAATATTTGCTGCTACTTGGACGATCTTGCCACCGGAAATCGCTACATCCATTTTGGCATTTATTTTGTTTTTGGGGTCAATTACCTGACCTCCTTTTAAAAGAAGATCGATTTGCTGAGCTTGTAGTGCCAAACAGCTGAACACTAAAATGATAGTCAGAATACTTAAAAAGGGTCGGTTCATTTTACTTTTTTTAATTGTTTATGTGTTTTATAAATTAAACTCCAATATATACCAAGATTTTTAAGGATAAGAATGGATTGTACAGTTTTCTTTCAAAATGGAAAGAATACCTGTCACAGGTTATTTTTTCGAATGATTTTGAATTCATAACAAGTTTATTACATTTAGTTTTTTAAAGAAAGGCAATGAATTATATACTTCTGCTCAGCTTATTATTTATTTCAGAAATGGTATCGGCGCAAAAGGAGAGAAATGAGGATTTTATCCATTCTCAGGATCTTTTCAATACAAGTATGAACCCGAAGGTTTCCTGCTATCGCATTCCGGCATTGCTATGTGCAAAAAACGGTGTGCTACTTGCAGCAATCGATGAGCGGATTAATTCATGTGCTGATCTAAATGGAAATGATAATATCAATATTGTGATCAGAAGATCTAAAGATAATGGACTTAACTGGTCTGAAATCCGTACGATAGTAGATTATCCCGAGGGGAGGTCTGCATCTGATCCTTCTTTCATTCTAGATGGCAAAACTGGAACTATTTTTCTCTTTTACAATTATATGGACAGGTTTAAAGAGAAAGACATTTACTATTTGCATGTAATGAAAAGTATGGATCATGGGCTTACTTGGTCCGAACCTCAAGATATTACATCACAGATTAGTAAGCCGGAATGGAAAAAGGATTTTAAATTCATCACCTCTGGAAAGGGTACTCAGACTAGCTCCGGAACATTACTGCATACCCTTGTCAATATTCAGCGTGGGGTTTTCATTTTCGGTTCAAAGGATCATGGCAGAACTTGGTTCTTGAAGGAAAGTCCAATCAAATCTGCAGATGAGTCAAAGATTATTGAGTTGAAAGACGGAACTTGGATGGTCAATTCCAGAATGAATAAACTTGGGATGAGATATGTTTCTATTTCTAAAGATCAAGGTGAAAGTTGGGAAAGTAGGGAAGAAGCATCTTTAATAGATCCTTCCTGCAATGCAGCCATTATTCGCTATAACTATAAGGGGAAGAATTGCTTACTATTTGTGAATGCGGCAGCAAAGGATAATCGTAAAAACCTGATGCTGAAGATTAGTTATGATGAAGGTAAGAGTTGGTCGGCTGGGCAGACTGTTTTTTCAGGTGCAGCAGCCTATTCAGACATTGTAATTTTGAAGAATGGAGAAATTGGAATTCTGTTTGAGAGAAATAATTACAAGGAAAATGTATTTGTTAGATTCTCCTTCAAATGGTTGGAGCCATGATTGCTTACCTTCTTTACCGGTTTCCTACACCGGATGCTGAATTGAGGGAATTGGATCCTTATTATCGAGAACATCTACGGCTATTGTAATATTTTTTTTACGGATTGTCCTAAAAATATCTTGTTTCATATTTATTTAATTCCTTAATTTTTAGCTAATTTAGCTAAAATGAAAAAAATATGGCCATTTATAAACTTCAGGTAAACGGAAAAACCTTGCAGGCCGATGTAGAAGCGGATACTCCATTATTATGGGTATTACGTGATCATCTGGGCCTGGTTGGAACCAAATATGGTTGCGGTATTGCTCAGTGCGGTTCTTGTACTGTCCATGTGAACGGCTCTGCAACACGGTCTTGTGTGTACCCTGTTTCAGCAGTCGGTAACTCACAGGTATTAACCATCGAAGGACTGTCTGAAAAGGGTGATCATCCATTGCAACTTGCATGGGATGAGATCGATGTCGCTCAGTGCGGATATTGTCAGTCTGGTCAGATTATGACTGCGGCTGCACTGTTAAAGCAGAATCCTAAACCAAGTATGGATGAAATTGAAGTTACAATGAATGGAAATATCTGCCGTTGCGGTGCATATCATCGTATTCGTGATGCGGTAAAATTGGCGAGCTCTAAAATCTGATCATTATGACAAGTAAAACAACAAACAGCAGGCGCGATTTTTTAAAAATGACCGCCATAACAGGGGGAGGCCTTGTACTTGGATTTAATTGGTTCAGTGCCGAAGCTAATGTGCCCGAAGTCATATCTGGTTCGGCCATGGCTGCCGGAAATATTGGTTTTAATAGTTTCCTGTCTATAGCTACTGATGGTACGGTTACAATCATGTCTCCAAATCCTGAGCTTGGCCAAAACATTATTACATCTTTCCCAATGGTGGTAGCTGAAGAGCTAGAAGCAGATTGGAAAAAAGTGAAAGTATTACAGGCTAATCTTGATAATAAATTTGACCGTCAACTTACTGGTGGTAGCGGGGCAGTTCCACATTCTTGGAAATTGCTTCGGAATGCCGGAGCAACAGCCAAATTCATGCTGATTGCTGCTGCTGCTAAGCAATGGTCTGTACCTGAATCTGAATGTACGGCATCTAACGGTTTTGTATTGCATGCCCGATCAGGAAAGAAATTAAGTTTTGGCGAGCTAGCAGAAGCAGCTTCTAAAATGCCGGTTCCAACAAGTGTAAAGTTAAAAGATCGCAAAGACTTCAAACTGATCGGAAAATCTGTAAGGAATGTAGAAAATCTTAAGATTGTAACCGGAAAGCCATTATTTGGAATGGATTTTTACCGTGAAGGAATGGTATACGCCATGATCCAACGTCCGGCATTTGGGATGAAGTTAAAGTCTTTTGATGCAGCCATTACCAAGGCAATGCCTGGGATTATCGATGTGGTTTCATTCAAAAACAATGTAGCTATCGTTGGTAAGTCAACATGGGAAGTGCTCAAAGCAAGAAAATTACTAAAAGTTGATTACGAAAAGGAAGCAGATTTAGAAAGTACAGAAGATCATGACAAGCTATTTTTATCTTTAATGGATAGCGGTCAGGCTACTGTCAGACGTAAAGATGGTGATGTGGATGCTGCATTTAAGAATGCTGAAAAAGTAATTAAGGGTGAATATCAATGTCCCTTCATTTCGCACAGTCCGATGGAGCCGATGAACTTTTTTGCAGATGTTCGCCCTGATGGGGTTGAATTAGTTGGCCCTACCCAAACTCCGGCAAGAGCGCGAGCCGAAGTTTCACAATTACTTAAAATACCTGAAGATAAAATTACCCTTGAGCTAACTCGCTTAGGTGGTGGTTTTGGCAGAAGATTAAAGAACGACTTTGTAACCGAAGCGGCTGAACTGTCAAGTATAATCAAAAAACCGGTGAAATTAATTTGGTCGAAGGAAGACGACATGACTGGCGGAACTTATCGTCCTGCCGTACGTTATCGTTTTGAAGCGGCATTGGATGCTGCAGGTAATTTAACCGGCTATAAATTAAGAGGAGTAGGAATTAATTCCGGAAACTCAACCCGCGAACATAATTTCCCTTCTGGGGCGGTTGATAATTTACTGATTGATTCTGTAGAACATAAGTCGCCGATTACAACGGGAGCTTGGCGTGCGCCTATTACTAATTTCCTGGCTTTTGCTGAACAGGCATTTATTGATGAAGTTGCACATGCGGCAGGAAAAGATCCGGTTCAGTTCCGTTTGGATCTACTAGCTAAAGCAAAACGAGCGCCCGTTGGAGAAATTCGTTATGATATTAATCGCATGGAAACAGTTATCAAAATGGCAGCCGAAAAATCTGGATGGGGTAAGAAGAAAGATGTTTCACAAGGATTCAGTGTTTATTTCTCTCATGCATCTTATGTGGCGCAGGTTGCCGATGTAATTATGCGAAATGGTTTACCTGTTGTTAAGAAGATCTATGCAGTATCTGATTGCGGACAGGTTGTTGCTCTTAATGGTGCGGTACACCAGGTAATGGGAGGTATTGTAGATGGTATGGGACATGCCATGTACAGTAAATTAAGTTTCAGAGATGGAGTTGCTGATCAGAATAATTATAATACTTATCGTCTGATCAAAATGAAGGAAGTACCTGAAATTGAAACCCATTTTGTGGACAATGGAATTGATCCTACCGGTTTGGGTGAGCCTGCTCTTCCGCCAACTGGAGGTGCTGTTGCGAATGCAATATTCAAGGCTACAGGAAAGCGATTAAGAAATCAGCCTTTTATTGAGGAAGACGTCTTTAAAACGGTTTCTTAGTCTTTAAAATAAATTTATTTAAGAGGCTGCTTCATTTAAAATGATCAGCCTCTTTTTCATAGCATCCATTTCCAGGTTTAATAGTAGATTTTCTCATAAAATCCCTACCTTTGCAAAATTATTTTCCGGAAGGCCAGTCAACTAAACTGCAATCTTTCGCAATTATTTAACAGACACTATGAGAAAGATCGTTGATTACAGAAAGATTTTGGGAGTTGATAAAAATGCCGAACTACAAGAGTTGAAAACGGTATATCGCTCTTTAATGAAGAACTGGCACCCGGATAAGTTTTCTGAATCTACTGAAAGTAAGCTTGAAGCAGAAGAAAAAAGCAAGGTCATTATTGAAGCGTATCATTTTCTGGTTAGCATTGCCCCCGAAACACGTATGCAAACCCTAGATGATTATAATCTGACCACATCAAGTGTTGGTATTGCTGATTTTGAACATCAGGGACAGGTATTAACTGTAAAATTTGGTGATGGGAATGAATATGAATATTTTGATGTTCCGCGGGCAGTTTATATCAAACTGGTAAATGCTGATTCTCCCGGCAGGTTTGCTCGTAGGCATATTTACAATAATTATGTTTACAGAAGCACTAGCAAGCGTGTGGCTACTGCCTGATCATTTGCTTCAATAGTGAACGCTTTCCTCTTTTTGATCGTGTATAGTATTGTTTTGAAATATTTTTCATAAATTAATAGTATGAAAGTCAGCAGATTAGGAAAGAGGTTTATCCTTATGAGCTTATTGGCTCTAATTAGCTTCAGCGCCCTTGGGCAAAAAAATAAAGCCGAGAAGCAAGAGGAAATCAGAAAATTGCTGGATAGTAAGGTTTTTATCTTCAGTCCGCAGTCAGCTAGCCCAAGTACCGGAGCCATGATCCAATTAACCTCCGAGTTTTATCTTAAGATCAAACAAGATACACTTGAGAGTAATTTACCCTATTATGGGGTAAATTTCCAGCCAAGCTTTGGAGAAATCCGAAGTCCACTTGAATTTACTTCTACAGATTTTGATTATACAATCAATACCACGAAGAATGGCACTTATGATATTACGATCAAGTTGAATGATCCCAGTGATCCGGATCAGATCAATCTTACTATTTCTACTCTTGGCTATACTAATGTCAGGGTTATCAGTACTAATCGTCAGCCCATTTCATTTTACGGAGACATATCAGCTCCCCGGGCTCCAAAGATAAGAAATCGATAAATTGACTTAGTTTTTCAGGAACTTAGGCTTTCTTCTCTTGAAGAAATACAAGTCTCGGATTTACCCATGAAAAGCATCGATTTAAGCAAATTTACTAAGATTATTATTGCTGATCAACTACAACAATCTGAAAATTATTCAAACAAAAAAAAAGCCCGCAAAGCAGACCTTTTTTGTTTAAAGGAAATATCCTTAGATGTATGACGTTGCAACACTAACGATTTTCCATCCTTTGCCGGTATTTGACATGCTCAGGTAATTTATTTTGGAAAATCCGTCATATTTCATAGTTACCTTAACCACACTCTGAGTTGGAGTTGATTCAACAATACTAAACTCAGTAATGCAGTTTTGCTCAATATTTTGATGATTTTTCAATAAATTAAGCATCTGATTTTTATCATGATGAATGATTTCCAGTCCACGGGTTGAAGTGAATTTCACGTCCTTGTCCATTACTTCGTTCAGTCCATTGATTTTACCGTGAGCAACTGCATCGATATAAGCATTAAGAGCATAATTGATGTTTAATTTTTCACTTTTGGTATCATCTGATGCAAATGCACTTGTTGATAATACAACTAATAAGGCGGCGGCGATAGTTTTTAAAGTTTTCATAATAATTTGTTTTTAGGTTTAATTTTTTTTGTTAAAGTGTGTGTTAATATTTTTTTTTGTTTGTTTTCTTGATCAAATGTATAATGGATATCAAAGCCGGCATATAACAATTAGGCGGAGGCTGGCAAGTTCTCGGTAAATGGCGGTAAATGGCAGGTGAAAT
>JBDNGV010000426.1:0-2388 GCA_041689125.1 Daejeonella sp. | reverse complement strand
TATAATTGCGTCTCTGCGTCTTTGCGAGACCATTTTTAAAATACTTACCTTGTCAATATATTGATTTTAAATAATAAATTATCCCTCGCAATCACAGTAATAGAATGGTTGCCACCGCAACCCCAGCCATTTAAAAGCTTTTCAGCAAATGTTATCGGAGAAATTATATGTTCTTATTATTTTCGTTAAATTACAAGAATACCCTTCGAAAAGATCTGTCTGAAATATAAGGAAGTACCTCTGCTTTAACACAAATCAAATGGTTGTGACTCACTTTTATGAGAAAAAAATCAAATAAAATGGTTTTGGCTAGCCATGAACCAGACTTCCAAAATGAAAAAAAAGACAACTGGGCTGCTGAATTATTTGTTGTCAAGAAGGAACTTGCCTTTCAAATTGAAGAGAAGGAAGAAAAAACAGTGGAGCTGATCATTATTGACAAAGAGTTGCGGGCCTTCACCTACCAAGAAAAAAATGCAACAATAGAAAATGAATACATCTGCCCTGCCAAAATCATTACTTTTCAGTTCGAGTAGCTTATGGACAACCTCATCAGCAAAGCACTCAAATTTGCAAATCTCGGCGTCCATGCTCAGGTCATTATAAAAAGCAGCATAGAAGGGTTTAAATTAAATAATATCCTTCCGGATACTAATAACAGTATTGCTGAGGAAGATAAAGTTAGGGTGGAAATGTTATCACCAGAAAAAAAATATTGTCATACCAGTGTTAAATATCATGGCATGAGATTTGACCCCTATTTCGGCTAACATATTTTTGACTTAGGCATTATTAAGCAAGTAAAAATATCAAACGGGAACAAATACGCTTTATATGGAAATTTCGATACTCTTAGAGGCTATTTACCAAAAATACGGATATGATTTCAGGCAGTATTCCAAAGCACATGTCACTCGCAGGATTAGGAACAGGATGGCGCTATCAAGATTAGAGGATGTTTCTCAAATTCAAACTAAAGTGCTGAAGGATGAAATATTTGCGTACGAACTTTTGCAGGATTTATCAATTACAGTAACCGAAATGTTTCGTGATCAGGATTTTTACAGGTCGTTACGAGAAAATGTTATTCCTGTTTTAAAAACCTACCCATTTATAAAAATATGGCATGCAGGATGTGCAACCGGTGAAGAAGCTTATTCAATGGCAATCATTTTGCAGGAAGAAGGATTGTATGACCGAACAACAATTTATGCTACTGATTTTAACCAACACGCTTTAAACAAAGCAAAAGAAGGAATATTTTCAAATTCAATGATGAAAGAATATACAATCAACTATCAATTGTCGGGAGGAAAAGAATCTTTTTCAAGTTATTATACTTCCAATTATGATAATGTTATCATGAATCAATCACTGAAAAAAAATATTGTATGGGCAAACCATAATTTGGTTACCGATAGCGTATTTGCCGAGGTGCACCTGATACTATGCAGGAACGTACTGATTTATTTTGATAGCAGTTTGCAAAATAAGGTGCAAAAACTTTTTTATGAAAGTCTTATTAATGGCGGCATTTTGTGTTTGGGATCAAAAGAAGGTTTACGGTTTACCGAGTTTCATGAAAAATATATTGAGTTGGATAAAAAGCAGCGAATATTTAAAAAGAGATATTGAAAATACATTATGAAGCAATTGTAATAGGAGTTTCTTCGGGCGGGATGAATGCCCTGAAATTTATATTCTCAGCATTGCCTGCTGGGTTCACTACACCAATCATTATCGTGCAACATGTGAGCGCACATTCTGATAACGAATGGATAAATCTTTTAAATGATATAAGTAATCTTACTATAAAAGAGGCGGATGAAAAAGAAAAAATAGAACCCGGAAGAGTTTATATCGCCCCGTCTAATTATCATTTGTTGATAGAAAAAGATAAAACTTTTTCCCTTACAATTGATGAACGTGTAAATTTTGCAAGACCATCTATTGATGTTTTGTTTGAATCGGCTGCCGAGGCATACAAAAACAAATTGATTGGGGTAATTCTTACAGGCTCTAATAATGACGGGGCAAAAGGTATAAAGCGAATAAAAGAATGTGGTGGTTTAGCTACTATTCAGGATCCCGAAACGGCTGAATCTGCAAATATGCCTGCAGCTGCAATTTCTGCCTGCTTGTCCGGTAGGCAGGCTATTCAACCGGATTATATTTTACCGCTGGAGAAAATAATTGAATTACTAATAAAAATAACATAAACCAACCCCGATGGCTAGCGGGACAAATAACAAAATAAAAATGACACTTGATAGAAAAATATTAACTGGATTTATAGCTTGTGCCCTGATACTTTTCGGGGTTGCATTTTTCTCTTTTAAAAACAGTGAAAAATTTATCGCTTCCAATGCTCTGGTAGATCAAACCAAC
>JBDNGV010000425.1:0-20028 GCA_041689125.1 Daejeonella sp. | reverse complement strand
TTATGGAAATTCGTAATGGGAGATCCTGCTAATTTTGAGGGTGGAGATCCTGAGAACGGTCACCCACTACCAGGTAATTATTTTGGAATGGTTTACAAAGGAGGATATGTAGTTCCAGTACTTATGGGTTTATTCCTTATGGTGATCGTATTTTCATTCGAGCGTTTCTTTGTTATCAGTAAAGCTACCGGTAAAGGAAATGTTGACCAGTTTGTTAAAAAGATTCAAGGATTCATTGGTGCCGGCAATATTGATTCAGCTATTTCAGAATGTGATAAACAAGAAGGTTCTGTTGCGAATGTTATCAAATCGGGATTGAAAAAATATAAGGAAGTTGAAAGTGAAACTAAAATGGATACTGAGCAGAAATGTCTTGCAATCCAGAAAGATATTGAAGAAGCTACTGCTTTAGAGATGCCAATGTTGGAACAAAACCTGACTGTTATTGCAACTCTTGTATCAATCGGAACTTTGATGGGACTATTAGGAACAGTAACTGGTATGATCAAGGCCTTCGCGGCATTATCAACTGCAGGTTCACCAGATCAGGCAGCTCTTGCAAATGGTATTTCTGAAGCATTGATTAACACTGCAACAGGTATTGCAACTTCTGCATTGGCAATTATTATGTATAACCTATTTACTTCTAAAATTGATAAATTGACATATGCTATCGATGAGGCTGGTTTCTCTATCGTTCAAACATATGCAAGTACTCATAAATAATAGTTTTTGAAAATTTATTCCGGGCTTATGGAAAACCCGGAATATTTTCATCTCTACAGTAAATAGTTAATAAATAAAAAATAAGCAATGCCTAGAATTAAAGTTGCCAGAAAGAGTACAGCTATCGACATGACAGCAATGTGTGATGTGGCGTTTTTGTTGCTTACCTTCTTTATCCTAACAGCAACAGCCCGTCAGCCCGAACCTCTCCCTGTTGATACACCTGCATCAACAGTAAAGTTTAAACTACCTGATCTGGATATAGCAACACTAACTGTCGGTCAGAAAGGTACAGTGTTTTTTGGAGTACCGGGTCAACCTATCCGCAAGCGGACTCTTGAATTGATGGGCGAAAAGTATCAGATCCAGTTTTCCGATGAGGAAAAGATTCGTTTTTCAGTTATGGAGAGTTTTGGAGTTCCAATTGGTAATCTGAAACAAATCATCATGATGAAAGGAGACGACCGGAATAAAGCCGGATTACAGCCTGGAGTTCCTACTGATTCAGTAGGTGTGCGTCCATCTGAATTACATGATTGGATATTATCAGCCCGTTATGCTACCAAGGAGCTAAACAATGTTGATATGCGTGTCAGTATTAAAGGAGATTCAAAAGAAGAATACCCAGCAATTAAAAAAATATTAACAATCCTTCAGGATCAGAATATTAACAAATTTAGTCTGATTACCTCATTGAGGACAGGCGAGGAATAATCGTATCATTAATATAAAACACGATGGCAGAATTAGACACCTCCGGTGGGGGTAAGAATAAAGGCGGGAAAGTTAGAAGTAAGAAGCAATCAACACGTGTGGATTTAACCGCAATGGTGGATTTGGCTTTCCTTCTGATCACTTTCTTTATGCTTACCACTACACTGGCTAAACCTCAAGCAATGGATTTAGCCATGCCTGATAAGGAAAAACAAGATCAGCAGGAATTAACAGTAGCTGATAATAGAACAATGACCATATTGCTCGGTGCTGGTAACCGCCTCGAGTGGTACATGGGGCTTGTTGATAAACCTTTGACTCCTCCCCAAGTTGATAATTATGGAAGGAATGGAATCAGAAAAGCTTTGGTTGAGTATTCTAAAAAAGTTATTGCCACTACTGGTGATCCAAGTAAAGGGTTGATCGTTTTAATTAAACCTAGTGATCAGTCAAATTATAGAAATTTTGTAGACATTCTCGATGAGATGAAGGTTTCAAATATCGAAAGATACGCAATCGTAGAGATCTCTGATCCAGATGTTGCTTTATTAAAACGTGATGGTCTCTACAAATAATTATTTTACACAAATGTTAACCCTTTAAAGAATTAAATATGTTAGGGTCTAAAATAGATTTATTCAACTCACAATGGCTAGAAGTTATTTTTGCCGGGAGAAATAAAAGCTACGGAGCTTATGAGTTGAGGAGAGATAATTCCAAAACTACAAGCCGAGCAGTGATTATTGGCTCTTTGCTATTTATAACTTTGGTTTCATTGCCATTAATTATTAGGTATATCTCCGGAATATTGCCGGAAGCAGAGAAGGTAAAGATTACTGAGGTTGTATTGCAACCTCCACCTCCAATAAACAAAGAAGAGTTACCTCCTCCTCCACCGGAGCCACCTAAACCTAAAATTGATCAGATCAAGTTCCCTCCACCGGTAGTTGTTCCGGCAGAGCAGGTAAGAGATGAAGAACCGCCAACAGTGGAGGAATTGAAGGTTGCTGATCCTGGTCAGAAAACAATTGAAGGTGATCCAAACGCAGATATCGTAATTGATGAACCTGTAGGTGAAGCACCAAAAGAAGTTGCAGTAATTGAGGATAACAGTATTAGAGATTTTGCAAGCGTTGAGGTACTTCCTGAATTTGCCGGCGGTATGGCTGGATGGGGAAAATATCTTCAAAAGAACTTAAAGTATCCTCCAATGGCCCGTGAGAATAACATCACAGGACGTGTAATTATGAGCTTTGTGGTTGAGAAGAATGGTAATTTAACGGATATCAAAGTATTAAGAGGGATTGGTGGCGGTTGCGACGAAGAAGCTAAGCGCGTATTAGCCAATGCACCAGCATGGAAGCCAGGTATTCAAAATGGTCGTCCGGTTCGTGTTGCTTACACTATGCCTATCTTCTTTCAGTTGGCAGGACAATAATTGTCTATGTCTTTTTCTAAAGAAAATAACATAATACAGAAATCGCCCGCAAAGCGATTTCTGTTTATTTTAGGTCTCGGGATGTTTGCGATATACTTTGCATTAGGAGTCGCGATTATCTTCTGGAAAGATTTTCCAATTAATCTCGATTTCGGATATAGGTTGGCTTTTGCACTGTTACTGATTATTTATTCTTTTATCAGGTTTGTACGTTTATTGCGCTCCTAATAGTTATAATGAGAAAAATCAGAAATATTTTACTAGCAGGTTTGCTGATCGTTCTTTTTTCTTGTCAGAATAATGCCGGTTCTGTTCAGCAATCCTACACCAGTGGTTATGAGCAAATTCTGGTTGATGAATCTTTTGCTCCTATTATTGAGGATCAGGAATATTTGTTTGAAAGTACCTACGCTAACGCTAAACTGGATCTCGTATTGAAATCTGAAAATGAATTATTAAATTTGTTTTTAAGCGATAGTATACAGGTGGCAGTTTTATCTAGGCTTTTAACACCACTGGAGAAAAAGCACTTTGAAAACAAAAAAATAACAATTCGCATAAATCGCTTTGCGATAGATGGAATAGCATTAATAACAAAGAAACCTTCAAAGGATTCTACTGTTATGGTTTGGGATATAATTAATGTTTTGAAAGGCTCTGGTTCAGCCATTAAAGGTTTGGTGTTTGATAACGCAAATTCGAGTACAGTAAGATACTTTAAGGAACTTGCCGGCGTTAAAGAACTTCCTGCAAATGGGGTTTATGCACTTAAATCTAATGCTGAGGTAATTAGGTATGTTCATGAGAACCCGGGTACAATTGGAGTAGTAGGTGTTAACTGGATGGTACAGCCTCCAACTGAACTTGAGAAGATTGTTGGAGATTTGAAAATATTAGGAGTAAAAAATTTAGATGGGCAAGCAGGATCTGATGCTTTTTATAAACCTACTCAAAATGACATTGCATTAGGATTATATCCATTAACAAGGTCATTGTACGTAGTTAACTGTGAAGGTGGTGCAGGTTTGGGCACAGGTTTTGCATCATTCATTGCAGGTGAACGTGGACAAAGGATTGTACTTAAATCCGGACTTTTGCCGGACAGCATCCCTTCACGTGAGATAAATATTGTAAACTAAATTAAAATTGTAACATGATGAACAAGGCAGTAAAAATAACCTTGGGGTTGATATTAGTTGGTTCAGCAGTTTTTGCTCAGAGTTTAGCTGATGCCCGTAAGGCCATTGATGCGGAACAATACCAGAAAGGGAAGGCTATTTTAAATACCTTAACCAGTACCCAGCCTACAATTGCTGAGAACTTTTTCTTTTTAGGTAATATGTACTTGACAACAAGTCCTATATATGTCCGACCAGATTACATAGACTCAGCTAAAACTGTATTCAGTAAAGGGATCGCAGCAAATGATGAGTTTGCTCTAAATTATGTTGGTTTAGGTGCTGTAGAACTTGCAAAAAAGGCCAGTCCGAAAGCGAATTTTGATAAGGCAATTTCTTTGACAAAAAAGAAGGACCATACAACCGATTTGTATATTGGTCGGGCCTACGTTAATGCTCCAACACCAATGATCGCAGAAGGTTTGGTTCATCTTCAGAAAGCTAAATTGCTTAATGACAAAGATGCCCAGCTTTATCTTGTTTTGGGGGATGCAAATCGTACAGAACAAAAAAATGGTGAAGCGTTCAGTGCATACAGAAGCGCATTTGAACTAGATAAGACCTTTTTGAGATCTAAAGTTGAATTAGGTAAAATCAATAAGTTATCTAAAGCCTATCCTGAAGCAATTGAAGAGTTTAATAATGTGATTGCATTGGATGCAAGTTACGGACCGGCATACCGTGAATTGGCTGAAACTTATTTTGGCTGGGCATGGACTTCTCAAAAGGAATATGCCGGGCGTATTCAGAAGGCATTGCAGTCTTATGAAAAATATATGGATCTGACGGACCGTTCATTAGACTCCCGTTTACGTCATGCTGACTTTTTATTCCTGGCAAAAGATTTCAAAGCACTTGAAGCCGAAGCTATTGAAATGGCAAAGCTAGATAAAGTTAATCCAAGAGTTTTGCGTTACCTAGCTTATTCTGCATTTGAAAATGAAAATTTTTCATCAAGTGCGCAGGCACTTAAGGATTTCATTTCTAAGGTTGAACCAAGCCGTTTAATCTCTCAGGATTATCTTTACCTTGGTAGAGCCCAGATGAAAGATACTACTATGCTTGCAGAGGGTATGGTAAATATAATCAAGGCTGTCGAAATGGATTCAACAAACGCTGCAGTAATGAGTGAAATTGGACAGGCATTGTATAAAGCAAGGAAGTATGAGGATGCAGCTAAGGCATACGAGATATCCATTATTAATCCGGAACGTGCCCTTCTTGACTACTATTATTTAGGTTCATCATACTATTTTCAATATGGGGCCTTAAAAAATGCTAATTTGAACCCTGAGAAGGATCTGTTAGTAAAGGCAGATTCTGCTTTCAGCTATCTGGTTCAGCGTTCACCAACCACACAGATTGGCTGGCAGTACAGAGGCCGTATCAACCGACTATTAGATGATGAAAATGATAGTCAAGGTTTAGCGGTTCCATTCTATGAGAAATATATAAATCTAGTTACAGTTGAAAAACCGGAACTTGCCACTAAGAGTACTCCGGGTCTTATTGAGGCGTACAATTACCTTGGTTCTGTTGCCGCGAGGAAAGATGGCAACACTGTAAAGGCCAAAGAATATTTTGACAAGGTTCTTGCTTTAGATCCGGCGAATGTCACAGCAACACAGGCGGTGAAAGCGATCGACGGCAGTAAGTAAAAAACTTATCATATTTTATAGAGAAGTCCCTGAACATAGTTCAGGGCCTTCTTTTTTTTCTATATTTGCGGAGCAAAATACAAGAATGGAAGCACAAAGTACCGCCGTAAATTATCTCCCAATTATATTTCAGATGATTGTTGCCCTTGGCTTTGTAGGCCTGACAATGACTATTACGCACATGGCTGGACCTAAACGTAAAACGAAGGATAAATTGGTTGCATTTGAGTCTGGTATAAAGTCAATTGGCAATGCTCGCCAACCCTTTTCCATTAAGTATTTTTTGGTTGCAATTTTGTTTGTTCTTTTTGATATAGAGGTTATTTTTATGTACCCTTGGGCGGTTAACTTCCGCGATTTCGGAGTTAATGGTCTGCTTGAAATGTTCGTATTTATGGGTACACTTCTGCTTGGCTTTATTTATATCGTGAAGAAGAAAGCATTGGATTGGGAGTAGCGTTTAGACTGTTTCTAAATAGTGGTTCAAACAATTGAAAGCATTAAATTTCTTAAATTTGGGCTCAATTTAGACTTGTCTGAATTGGGCTTTTTTATTTGAAGAATTATGTCTGAAGTAAATTTAGTAGAAGCGCCTCCTGGAGTTGAAGGATCAGGTTTTTTTGCAACATCCATGGAAAAGGTAGTTGGATTAGCAAGATCGCATTCATTGTGGCCATTACCTTTTGCAACTTCTTGCTGTGGTATTGAATTTATGGCAACCATGGGATCGCATTATGATTTTGCCCGTTTTGGATCAGAAAGGCCTAGCTTTTCTCCGCGTCAGGCAGATCTTTTGATGGTTATGGGCACAATTGCCAAGAAAATGGGTCCTGTATTGAAGCAGGTTTATCTTCAAATGGCAGAACCACGTTGGGTAATTGCAGTAGGGGCATGTGCCAGCAGTGGTGGAATATTTGATACCTATTCTGTAATGCAAGGGATTGATGAGATCATACCAGTTGACGTTTATGTTCCTGGTTGCCCACCAAGGCCAGAGGCTATAATTGACGGTTTTAATAAAATACAGGAACTGGTTAAGAATGAATCGCTGCGTAGGAGAGATTCACAAGAGTATAAAGAATTATTAGAAAGATACGGAATCCAGTAATGGGCAAACTCAATAATCAGCAAGTCATACAAAGTTTAACTTCAGTGTTTGGAGAAAAAATTTCTGTCCCTTCAGAACCGTATGGGTTTTTAACATTTGAAACTTCTGCTGATAAAATCATTGAAGTCCTACGTTTCCTTAAAGAGGATAAGGATCTTAAATTTAATTACCTGACAGATATAACTGGCATTCATTATCCGGAACAGGAACTTTCAATTGGTGTTATCTATCATTTGCATAGTCTGACAAACAATGTACGTGTGAGAATCAAAGTATTTATTGATGGAGACGCACCGCATATTCCAACTGCTACTACGCTTTGGGAAGGTGCTAACTGGATGGAAAGAGAAACCTACGATTTTTTTGGAGTCATATTCGATGGTCATCCGAATTTAGTAAGAGTTTTAAATGTTGATGATATGACGGTCTTCCCTATGCGAAGAGAGCATCCGCTGGAAGACCCGAATCGTGTTGATAAAAAGGATTATTTCTTCGGAAGATGACGAATCAACCAATATTCACAGATAACGACCCTCAGAAGGAAACGTTCGTATTAAATCTCGGTCCTACCCATCCTGCGACGCATGGGGTTTTTCAGAATGTTCTGGTGATGGATGGCGAGCGTATTATAAGCGGTGTTTCAACCATTGGCTACATTCATCGAGCATTTGAAAAAATTGCTGAACATCGTCCTTTTTATCAGATTACTCCACTTACTGACCGTTTAAATTATTGTTCTTCTCCTATAAATAACATGGGATGGCATATGACGGTAGAGAAATTACTCGGTATTGAAATCCCTAAGCGAGTTGATTACCTAAGAGTAATTGTAATGGAACTCGCCCGCATTTCAGATCATTTAATATGTAATGGAATTTTAGGGGTTGATACCGGAGCATTTACTGGTTTCCTCTACCTGATGGAAGAGAGAGAACATATTTACGAAATATACGAAGAAGTTTGTGGCGCCCGATTGACAACTAATATTGGCCGGATAGGTGGCTTTGAAAGGGATTTTAATGAAATTGCTTTTGCCAAAATCAAAAAATTCTTGGTTAAATTTCCTCCCATTCTGAGGGAATTTGAAACCTTATTTAACCGGAACAGAATCTTTATTGATCGTACCTCAGGTGTTGCAGCTGTTGATCCCGAAACAGCATTGAATTATAGCTGGAGCGGTCCGATTCTTCGGGCAACCGGTGTGGATTATGATGTTAGGGTAAATGAACCTTACTCTTCCTATCAGGATTTTGATTTTGAAATCCCAGTTGGTACAAGTGGCGATGTTTACGATCGTTACATTGTACGTAATGAGGAAATGTGGCAGAGTTTAAGAATTATTGAGCAGGCATTGGAAAAGATTGAAAAGGAACCAAAAGGTATTTTCCATGCAGATGTACCTGAATTTTATTTGCCACCAAAAGATGAGGTTTATAATAGTATGGAAGCTTTGATCTACCATTTCAAAATTGTGATGGGAGAGATCGATACTCCAAAAACTGAGGTCTATCATGCAGTTGAGGGTGGTAATGGGGAGTTGGGTTTCTACCTAGTTAACGACGGAGGACGTTCTCCTTATCGTTTACACTTCAGAAGACCAAGTTTTATTAACTACCAGATGTATGCTCCAATGAGTGCTGGAATGTTATTATCCGATGCCATTCTCAATATGAGTAGCTTGAACGTAATCGCAGGAGAATTAGATGCTTAGTGTAACTGAACATATGGAAATTGAATTTTCTTCGGACCTGATTAACAAGTTTGATGAAATTGTAACCCGTTATCCTCAAGGAAAACAAAAGTCAGCATTGTTGCCTATGCTTCATTTGGTGCAGGCAGAATACGGCTGGGTAAGTCCGGAGGCAATGGATAAAGTAGCAGCCTATCTTCAGATTATGACAATTGAGGTTTATGAAGTAGCGACTTTCTATACCATGTTTTTTCTCCGTCCTCAGGGTAAATATGTTCTTGAGGTATGCCGCACTGGTCCTTGTTGCTTGGTTGGTGCAGAAAAAATCATGACCCATATTGAAAAGGCTCTTGGTGTTAAGGAAGGCGAAGTATCAGCAGATGGAAAGTTCAGTTGGAGAGGGGTAGAATGTTTGGCAGCATGTGGTATGGCCCCGGTTCTACAGATTGGCCCTGAATACACTTTTTATGAGCATTTAACGGAAGAGAGTGTAGATAAATTGATTGAAAGTTTAAAAAATAAGATATAAGCTATGAGATATGAGAGTTGAGCTATGAGAAATGAGACTGAGTATTTTCTCACAAATGCCTATACGTCTTATATCTCCCATCTCCCATCTCCAATCTCCCATCGAAATTTAACATGGCACGCAAGTTATTATTAGAGAATATTAATGTACCTGGAATTCATACTTTCGATGTTTATCGTCAGAATGGAGGCTACCGTTCGGTAGAGAAGGCTTTAAGGACTATGTCTCCTGATGCTGTGGTTGAAGAAGTAAAGACTTCCGGACTACGCGGACGGGGTGGTGCCGGTTTTCCTACAGGCATGAAGTGGAGCTTTTTGGCTAAACCTGAAGGCCGTGAACGCTATTTGGTTTGTAATGCTGATGAATCTGAACCAGGGACATTTAAAGACCGTTACCTGATGACTCACATTCCTCATCTTCTTATCGAAGGAATGATCGTTTCCAGTTTTGCTTTAGGTGCAAAAACTTCCTACATCTATGTGCGCGGCGAAATGATGCCGCAAATCAGAATTCTGGAGCGTGCAATCATTGAAGCTAAGAATGCTGGTTTTCTTGGGAAAAATATATTGGGCTCAGGTTATGATCTGGAATTATATGTTCAGCCGGGTGGCGGAGCATATATTTGTGGGGAAGAAACTGCACTAATCGAATCATTGGAAGGTAAGCGTGGAAATCCTCGTATCAAACCTCCGTTTCCTGCAATATCAGGTGTTTGGGCTTGTCCAACAGTTGTTAATAACGTTGAAACAATAGCGGCTGTTGTGCCAATTATCAATGATAGTGGTGAAGAATACGCTAAGGTTGGGATCGGCAGAAGTACAGGAACTAAACTGATTTCTGCTTCTGGTAATCTTAAAAGGCCGGGTGTTTATGAAATTGAATTGGGTGTACCTGTTGAAGAGTTTATTTATTCTGATGAATATTGCGGCGGTATTGCTAATGGAAAAAGATTGAAAGCTGTTGTAGCAGGAGGTTCTTCTGTTCCAATTCTGCCTGCAAATCTGATAATGAATACCATTAACGGTCAGCCACGTTTGATGAGTTACGAATCTCTTTCTGATGGAGGCTTTCTAAGCGGATCAATGTTAGGTTCTGGTGGTTTTATTGCTTTTGATGAAGACCAGTGCATTGTTAGAAATACCTGGAATTTCTCGCGTTTCTATCACCATGAAAGCTGTGGACAGTGTTCACCTTGCCGTGAAGGTACCGGTTGGATGGAGAAAGTTCTTCATCGTTTGGAATATGGTCATGGAAAAATTAGTGATATAGATCTTTTGGTAGATGTTTCTAAGAAAATTGAAGGCAATACAATTTGTCCTTTGGGAGATGCTGCTGCTTGGCCTGTCGCCAGTGCAATTCGCCATTTCCGTGATGAATTTGAGTGGCATATTACAAATCCAATGGAAGCGATGAAGCGGAATTATGGTCTTGCTAAATATGCAGATCCACTTCCTAAATTAGAGGAGGTGGTAAGTCAAAATTAAAAATTAAGGATTGCTACTTCAATAGGAGCGAACATTGTAGAAGGAAAGTATGTTAGCTTGAGGAAGGATTTTAAGAATTTTTATACAATAGGCTTGAAATCTGCAAATGAAACAAAATATTGGATTTGTCTTATTAGAGATACAGGATTATCAAAGGTTGATAAGGAAAAATTAGATTTTTATTAAATGAGGCTGACGAGATTTCGAAAACTACGGCTACAATTATTATTAATCTTAATAAATAGTTTTGGGTTTTTGATTTTTGACTTTTAAACAATGAGCGATAAAGTTAAAGTTACAATAGATGGGATTACGGTTGAGGTAGAACCGGGTACAAGTATTCTCAATGCTGCACGTCAGATTGGAGGAGATATTGTACCGCCTGCCATGTGCTATTATTCAAAACTTGAAGGTAGCGGTGGAAAATGCCGGACTTGTCTGGTAAAAGTTAGCAAGGGTTCTGAAAAGGATCCGCGCCCGATGCCAAAATTGGTGGCTTCATGCCGTACCGGTGTAATGAATGGAATGGAAGTGCAGAATATAACTTCCCCTGAAGTGATTGAAGCAAGAAGGGGTGTAGTTGAGATTTTACTGATCAATCATCCATTGGATTGTCCGATATGCGATCAAGCCGGAGAATGTCATTTACAGGATCTTTCCTATGAGCATGGAGTAGGTAACTCCAGATATGAATTTGAGCGCCGTACTTTTGATAAAATAGATATTGGCGACAAAATACAATTGCACATGACCCGTTGTATTTTATGCTATAGATGTGTTTATGTCGCAAATCAAATCACTGATAATCGGGTGCATGGAATTTTGGGACGCGGCGATGCTTCAGAAATATCCACCTACATTGAAAAAGCCATCGAGAATGATTTTTCGGGTAATGTAATTGATGTTTGTCCGGTAGGAGCTTTAACCGACAAAACTTTCCGTTTCAAAAACCGGGTTTGGTTTACAAAACCTGTAGATGCCCATCGTGATTGCCCAACCTGTAAAGGAAAAGTAACCCTTTGGTACAAAGGCGATGAGGTTTTAAGAGTTACAGGTCGTAAAGATCAATTTGGTGAGGTAGAAGATTTTATTTGTAATACCTGTCGTTTCGAGACAAAAAATACCAGCAGCTGGATCATTGAAGGTCCGCGTCATATTGCGCAGACTTCAGTAATATCCTCCAATCATTATGAATTTGCGCCACTACCGGTAATTATAGAGGATCAGGTATTAATTGAAGCAAATAAAGTTGAATTTGAACGAGCAACCAAAGTCTGATGGAATTAGCATTTATAATAGAGAAATTCGTTTTAATTCTGGTCATATTTGTGATCAGCCTTACTGTTGCAGCCTATTCAACGCTTGCAGAAAGAAAGATTGCAGGCTTCCTTCAGGATAGGGTTGGCCCAAACAGAGCCGGACCAGGAGGAATGTTTCAGCCCCTTGCTGATGGATTGAAAATGTTTTTTAAGGAAGAAATCATCCCTACAGATTCAAGTAAAGCCCTTTTTATTCTTGGCCCATCTCTGGCATTATTCACCGCTTTTCTTGGGAGTGCGGTAATTCCATGGGGGCAAGATATTGAGATAGCTGGGCGTCTAGTTAGCTTGCAGATTACAGATATCAATGTTGGGGTGCTTTATATTTTTGGAGTGGTTTCGCTTGGTGTTTATGGAATCATGATTGGTGGATGGGCTTCAAATAATAAATTCTCCCTGATGGGTGCTGTAAGAGGTGCATCACAAAGTATCAGCTACGAAATTCCAATGGGCCTTTCTATTATTGCCTTGCTTATGGCAACCAATACCTTGAGTATGAAGGAAATAGCTGAGCAGCAGCATGGCATAAACTGGAATATTTTTTACCAGCCACTTGGATTTATTATTTTCCTGATCTGTTCTTTCGCAGAAACAAATCGTACTCCTTTCGACTTGCCTGAATGTGAGACTGAGCTCGTTGGCGGTTATCACACGGAATACTCAGGGTTTAAAATGGGCGCGTATATGTTTGCTGAATATCTAAATATGTTTTTGGCTTCAGCGGTAATGTCCACACTATATTTTGGTGGGTATAATTATCCCGGGATGGATTGGGTTAATGAAATGACCGGTCCTGTAGTTGGACCGCTGATAGGGATGGCAGCCCTCATGTTTAAGATATTTGCATTTATTTTCCTGTTTATGTGGGTGAGGTGGACAGTTCCACGTTTTAGATACGATCAGTTAATGAATCTTGGTTGGAAAGTATTAATTCCTTTGGCAATTGCCAACATAGTAATTACAGGTATTGTGATTACTATTATTGATAAACTATAATCAGTCTGTATTCGACTGAATTATTATAAATAAAAACCCCTTGTAGGAGGATTTAGGGTCTATGGAACCATTAACTAACAGGAAAAAAGTTTTAGAACAGAAACCAATGAATTTCTGGGAGCGTTTATACCTTCCCGCAATTTTTCAGGGGATGGGAATAACTTTCAGACATATGTTCAAAAAGAAGGAGACTATTTTTTATCCGGAGGTTGAACGCGAATTTTCTGAGAACTGGAGAGGTATGCATTCGCTTAAGAGGGATGAAGAAGGTCGAGAGCGTTGTACTGCCTGCGGGCTTTGTGCGCTTTCCTGTCCGGCAGAAGCAATCACCATGATTGCCGCAGAACGTCAGAAGGGTGAGGAGGCATTATACCGTGAAGAGAAATATGCTGCTGTTTACGAAATTAATATGCTGCGCTGCATTTTCTGCGGACTTTGTGAAGAGGCGTGTCCGAAGGAAGCGATCTATTTGGATGGCCCGATTGTTCCTGCAGATTACCTGAGAAAGGATTTCATCTATGGTAAAGACAAGCTAGTTGAAGAGCCTATGCAGGTTCAAAAGGACTAAAATTTTTTGTAATTGAGGCAGCCGAGCCCTCTAAATATTTCGGCAGAAATTATACCTTTGCCCGTATTCGGAGCAAAGATTAAAATACCGTATTAATGAGTATATCTCTTTTTTATTTTATTGCTTTTTTAACCATATTCTTCGCCCTTTTGGTAATATTTTCGAAGAATCCGGTACATAGCGTACTGTACCTTATCGTCACTTTTTTTACGTTTACCCTACACTATATTATGCTGAATGCACAGTTCCTTGCAATTGTGAACTTCATTGTATACATGGGCGCGATAATGGTACTTTTCCTGTTTGTCCTCATGCTCCTTAATCTGAATGAGGGTTCAATTGGTTCTAAGTCCAATCTTCTTAAAATGGCTGGAGTGGTCGCTGGGATGTGTCTGATCATAACAATAGTGGGTTCGGTTAAAGCATTGAATGCTTCCGATCCATTGGTTCTGCAAACTCAAGATCTCGGCTTGGTTAAAAACCTAGGGAAGGTCTTATTTAGCAAATTCCTTTTACCGTTTGAGATTTCCTCTATTCTATTGCTATCTGCAATGGTCGGGGCTGTTCTATTAGCAAAAAGGGATATTAAAAAGGTATAGATCATGGAAAATGTAACGCAGGCAATTCAAGGTGTTCCCTTAAATCATTATATTCTGCTAAGCACGATTATTTTTGCAATTGGAGTAATTGGTGTGCTGATTCGCAGAAACGCAATCGTAATTTTCATGTCAATTGAATTGATGCTTAATGCTGTGAATCTCTTACTCACTGCATTCTCGGTTCATCATAATGATCCCTCCGGGCAGGTATTTGTATTTTTTATAATGGCATTAGCAGCTGCTGAAGTGGCAATTGGACTTGCCATCATTGTGATGGTTTATCGAAACACCAACTCAACAGATGTTAATATTTTGAATAAGCTTAAGTGGTAATCCTTCGCTGTGGCTCAGGATGGCAAGGTGTATAACATGATAATTAGAATATTATAATGATAAATTTAGTCTGGTTAGTTCCTTTATTCCCACTTTTAGGTTTCCTCATCAATGGATTAGGTCGTAATACCTTATCCAAAACTGTTGTTGGTTTTATAGGTTGCATTACTGTTTTCGCTTCTTTTGCGGTCAGTTTGGGGATATTTTTTGAGCTGAATTCAGTAGAAACGAAGTCATTCATTATCCCAATTTTTGATTGGATAAGTGCTGGAAGTGTAAAGATTCCTTTTTCTTTCCTTGTTGATCCCCTCAGTGCATTAATGCTGCTGATCGTAACTGGAATTGGATTTCTGATTCATGTATATTCAACAGGTTACATGCACCACGATACAGGTTTTGCGAAATTTTTTTCCTACCTAAATCTGTTCATATTTTTCATGCTGCTTTTGGTACTTGGCTCTAACTATGTTGTCATGTTTATCGGATGGGAAGGCGTGGGTTTATGCTCATATCTGCTAATCGGATTCTGGTTCACAAACTCATCATACGCAAGTGCGGCCAAAAAAGCATTTGTCATGAATCGTATAGGTGATCTTGGATTTCTGATCGCCGTTTTCCTGATTTTCACAACTTTCAATAGTGTGGAGTTTGCAATTGTTTTTCCTCAGGCCGCAAATATGGCTTCAGGCGATTCTGTTCTGGTTCTGATTACTGCTTTATTATTTGTGGGGGCTATTGGAAAATCAGCTCAAATTCCATTGTTTACATGGCTTCCCGATGCGATGGCCGGACCAACGCCTGTATCCGCGCTGATTCATGCCGCAACGATGGTTACTGCCGGCATTTACATGATCGCCCGATCTAATATTTTATTTACACTGGCTCCTGAAACTCTTGGTGTTATAGCCATTATCGGACTTGCAACGCTTTTCCTTGCAGCTGCCATTGCAGTAACTCAAACTGACATTAAGAAAGTTCTGGCCTATTCAACTGTTTCACAGTTGGGTTATATGTTTCTTGGATTGGGAGTTGGAGCCTATACAGGTGCATTTTTCCATGTAATTACCCATGCATTTTTTAAGGCCTTACTTTTCCTTGGTGCAGGTTCTGTTATTCATGCTATGAGCAATGAGCAGGATATGCGAAATATGGGCGGACTTAAAAAGAAATTGCCGCTTACTTACGTGACCATGATGATCGGAACAATTGCGATCGCCGGACTTCCACCTTTTTCAGGGTTCTTTTCAAAGGATGAGATACTTGCACATGTTTATGAAAATAATAAGGTGTTTTGGCTGATCGCAGTTATTGGTGCCATTTTCACTTCATTTTATATGTTCCGCATGATGTATCTAACATTTAATGGAAAATTTCGCGGGACTACTGAACAGGAACATCATTTACATGAATCTCCTGCTTCAATGACAGTACCATTGATTATCCTCGCAATTCTTTCTGCTCTGGGTGGTTTCATCGGAATTCCTGAAGTATTTGGAGGTAGTCATTGGCTGGCAGGTTTCCTTGCTCCGGTTTTTGAAGCTTCAACTTCCAAAGTTGCACACGTAACTTTAGATCATGCTACTGAATATATTTTGATGGCTGTTTCTGTTGGAGCTGCAATCATTGCGATGCTATTTGCTTACAACCGTTATGTGAAACAAGCTCATATTCCTGCAGATGAAATTACAGGACGAAGTGGACTTGCTCGCTTGTCTTACAATAAATTTTTTATAGATGAGATTTATGATTCACTCATTACCCGTCCACTAAATTCCTTATCCGGTTTCTTTTACAGAACAGTTGACAAAGCGGGGATAGACGGACTTGTGAATGGTTTTGGCAAAGGTGCTTTAGAAGCGAGTAAAACTATTAGGTTACTTCAATCTGGTATGGTTGGCTTTTACATCTTTATGATGGTTGCTGGAATCATAGCCTTACTAGTCTATAGTATGTATAAAATTTAATATTAAGGAGTAGAACGATTTAAATGGAGATCTTACTGTTACAAATTTTTATTCCGCTTATCGCTGCGTTGATTATCCTCCTCTCTGGTAAATCCATAGTGAAGGAACTTGCCGGTGCCTTCTCTTTAATACCATTAGCGATTACTGTTTATTTATATCTGAATTTTATCCCTGATGCTAGTACACAGTTTCTAGTTAATCTGGCCTGGATACCTCAGTTTGGGATACAATTTAAGGCGGGAATAGATGGTATAAGTATGTTACTTTTAATACTAACCAATCTTCTTATACCAATTATTATTTTATCTAGTTATAAACATGATATTAAGAATACCAAAGCTTTTTACGCCCTGATATTCTTTATGCAAAGTGGCTTATTGCTTGTTTTTACAGCATTGGATGGATTTCTGTTTTATATTGGATGGGAAGTAGCATTGATACCAGTTTATTTCATATGTGCGTTGTGGGGAGGAGAGAACCGGATAAAGGTTAATCTTAAATTCTTTATTTATACCATAGCAGGTAGTTTATTGATGCTACTTGCAATTATTTATCTGCATTTACAGACCCATGGTAATAGTTATGATATTGCAGAGTTTTATAAACTTGAACTTGATTCTGTAACTCAGGCATGGATATTTTGGGCATTCTTCATCGCCTTTGCAATTAAAATGCCTGTATTTCCTTTCCATACCTGGCAGCCTGATACTTATACGGAGGCTCCAACTGCAGGAACAATGCTACTTTCTGGCATCATGTTGAAGATGGGAATTTATGGAGCTATCCGCTGGTTGATTCCTATTGCCCCACTTGGTTTTGATGCTTGGGGAGAAACAGCCTTGATTTTGTCGGTAATAGGTGTTGTTTATGCCTCAATTATCGCGTTTACTCAGAATGATATCAAACGTCTGATAGCCTATTCATCGATCGCACACGTCGGACTTATATCAGCGGGTATTTTTGCATGGAACCTGCAGGGTTTGCAAGGAGCTATGATACAAATGCTGAACCATGGTATCAATGTGGTGGGTATGTTCTTCATTGCAGATATCCTCATCCGCAGGATGAATACCCGCGAAATTGTAGAGATGGGTGGAATCGCCAAACCGGCACCAATTCTGGCTATTACATTCCTTATCGTTTTACTTGGAACTGTAGCCTTGCCGCTCACGAATGGATTTGTCGGTGAATTCTTGTTATTAATGGGTATATACAATTATAATATCTGGCTGGCTGCTATTGCAGGTTTAACCATCATTTTCGGCGCGGTTTATATGCTCAGAATGTACCAAAAGGTAATGCTTGGGCCAGTAAATTCTAGCACAGCTATGTTTAAAGATCTCGACGGAACAGAAAAATCAGTATTGCTGATTATTTCAGCACTTATAATTGTAATTGGGGTCTACCCGCAGCCAATCCTCCATATCTCTGAAGCAGCAGTAATTAACCTGTTAGATCAGGTCAATCAAAAAATATTAGTTAAATAAAAGCATGAACGCATTAATAACCCTATCTGTTTTAGCCATACTGGTTCTTTACCTGGGCTTGTATAAGGCAAAAAATGCTTTGCTACCTGTTACTTTACTTGGCTTAGCTACTGCACTTGTTTTAGGTTTGCTTGAATGGAACTCGGGTGCTAAACCGATTTACAGCGGAATGATGCAGTTTGATAATTTTGCAGTGGCCTTTACTTCTATTGCTATCTTCTCAACAATGTTGATCCTGCTAATATCCAAAGATTATTTTGAGCAAATCAGTGAACATGTTGCAGAATATTATGCAATTATACTTTTCGCGCTGATTGGGATCCTGGTAATGGTTTCCTTCAATAATCTTTCTATGTTGTTTATTGGTATAGAGATCATGTCAGTTAGCCTTTATATTCTTGCAGGTATCCGTAAAAATGATTTTAAATCCAATGAGGCTGCCCTTAAGTATTTCTTAACAGGTGCTTTTTCCACAGGATTTCTGCTGATGGGAATTGCATTTCTGTATGGCGCATCTGCCAGCTTTGATTTGGGTGATATAAAAGAATATGTTATTTCAAACCCTGCTAAGGTATCCCCTCTTTTCTATACCGGCTTAATCTTGATGATTATTGGACTTAGTTTTAAGGTTGGGGCTGCCCCTTTCCATTTCTGGACTCCCGATGTTTATGAAGGTTCGCCTACAATAATTACTGCTTTTATGAGTACAGTTGTTAAGACTGCCGGATTTGCTGCCTTCTTACGATTATTCATGATTTGCTTTGCCCCGCTTCATGAATTCTGGATGCCTGTTTTGCTGGCGATAGCCATTTTAACTCTCTTTATTGGTAATGTTACCGCGCTCTATCAGCATAGCTTTAAAAGAATGCTTGCTTTTTCAAGTATTTCACATGCAGGTTATATGTTATTTGCAATTATTGCTTTGGGCCCGGAATCCAGTAATTCTGTGTTTTTTTATGCCAGTGCTTATTCAGTAGCTTCCATAATAGCTTTTGCAGTGCTTATTCTGGTTAAGCGTCAAACCGGCTCTGATAATTTTGACAGTTTTACAGGGCTTGCTAAAAGAAATCCTTTTATCGCCTTCACGTTAACAGTAGCAATGCTTTCTCTGGCAGGAATACCTTTGACTGCCGGCTTCATCGGGAAGTTCATGATGTTCTCAACGGCTTTGTCAGAATATCATATTTGGCTTGTAATTCTTGCAGTTGTAAATGCAGTAATTGGAATATATTACTATTTAAGAGTAGTAGTAGCTATGTATTTTAAATCAGCAGAACGTTCAGAGATTCAGTCATCATATTCTTTTAATTTTGTTCTTGGATTTTCTGCCCTGCTGACGATTGTTGTTGGGGTATATCCAAGCATTATATCCAACCTTTTCTAAGCCAAATTATTACATAAATATTGTAGCTTTACGCATACTGATTTTATGCACGAGTTCTGGGACTACTTTCAACATCTTATTGATCCGGTGAAATTGCTTCGGGAAGGAGGTTTTTATCTACTTCTCTTTGTAATTTTTGCTGAAACAGGTCTGTTTTTCGGGTTTTTCCTTCCGGGAGACTATCTCTTGTTTCTCGCAGGCATGTTTGTAGCTACAAATAAACTTGACGTATCCATATACATATTGATAGCCGGTTTAATTGCAGCTGCGGTTGGCGGTAATTTTGTAGGTTATTGGTTTGGTATGAGAACCGGGCCTGTCTTATATCAGAGGGAGGACTCTTTTTTTTTTAAGAAGAAATACCTTAAAGCCGCCGAAGTATATTATAGAAAACAGGGTGCTTTTGCTTTAATAATTGGAAGATTTATACCGATTGTAAGAACCTTCGCACCTATAATTGCCGGGATTGTGAGACTTGATTTTAATAAATTTGCATTTTATAATATAACGGGTGCTTTTCTTTGGATTACATCCTTAACTTTGATGGGATTTTATCTTGGCAGGAGTTTTGAGCAGGAAATAAGTGACTATCTGTTGTATATAATAATTGGTTTCATACTGATAACAACCATACCGTTAATTGTAACCTATTTAAAAAGGAAAATCGAAGGAGACAGGAGCGATGAAGTAGAGCAAAATCCTTAAATAAAATGAATAAACACCATCCTTGGCATAACGTTTCTCCCGGTGAAGATATCCCTTCACATGTAAATGCAATTATTGAAATTCCTAAAGGCTCAAAAGCAAAATATGAAATTGATAAAGAGTCTGGCTTGATTAAATTAGACCGTGT
>JBDNGV010000424.1:0-7399 GCA_041689125.1 Daejeonella sp. | reverse complement strand
TTTCGGATCGGGATATTTCTCAAATAGTCTAGGTGTTACTTGGTTAATCCGTTTGTCAGTGCACTGAGCAGATAAAATGACCGCAACCAGTAATTGATAGGGGTTTTCATAATGCAGTTCAGTTTCTGCCTCAGGCTGATGTGTTGAAAAATATTCTACAAAAGTTTTATATCTGTCTTTTATTAGCACAGAGCAAATATAGATGGATTGGCTGATCTTGCTTCATTATGAAACAAAAAAACCGATCCCTCGAACCGGTTTTTTTTCAAATTCTTAAAGTGATTTTGAATAATTCAAAATACTACTGATTGTTTTTTCAGCCGGATTATTAGCTAATGCATTTAAATCCGGTTTGATAGAACAATAGAAGGATTGTTCATCCTCTCCAAGATCGTCAGCTAAAAGGTTGCTTTCAGCTTTTGTGTTGGTTAATGAATTTGTTCCAGAGGTAGAGATTTCTATCATAAGCAACTATTTTTTAGAATTAAACGCATCTGTAACAGAAATGTTTTCTCAACTTGAAAATATTTTTAAGTATTCTTCAAACTTAATTCTCTGGTTAGCATCATTTTGCGCAAATTATTCAATGCATATCTCATACGGCCTAATGCCGTGTTAATACTTACCCCGGTAATGTCTGAAATTTCCTTAAAACTTAGATCAGCATAATGGCGCATAATCAGCACTTCTTTTTGTTCTGAAGGTAAATGGTGAATCAGCTCTCTGAGGTCCGTATAGGTTTGTTCACGGATGATCTTGTCTTCGGTACTTTCATCATAAAACTTAAGTACCTCAAAAATATCGAAGCCCTCTACCGTTGTAACTACTGGCGCACGTTTTACTTTGCGGAAATGATCAATAACCAAATTGTGGGCTATCCTGATTACCCAGGGTAAAAATTTCCCCTCTTCATTATACCTTCCGGCTTTCAGCGTATTGATTACTTTAATAAAAGTGTCCTGAAAAATATCCTCTGCCAGATAAGTATCTTTGACGAGCAAATATATAGAGGTGTATACTTTAGATTTATGCCTTCGAATGAGCTCCTCCAGACTTGGCTCATGGCCATGGATGTATTGATTTATCAGCTCCTGATCGCTAATTGATTGAATATTTATAGTACTCATACTTTTAATTCTCCTTAATGTAAATTCCCAAAAGATATTGAAGTAGAGTTTATTCGATAGCAGGGCTCCTAATTTTAATTAAAGATGTGTTGGTTAATTATTTCAAAAGAAGCAAAAATTTTGCCAAAATCAAAGAATATTCGATCTTCTCTCGTAAATAAGCACATATAGCCGTATTTTTGCATTCCAAAATATACTTTACTTTATTGGATATACGGAAAAAAAGCAGCATTGAGTTTAAGAATGAATAAAGAAGCGGAAAAAGATCCCAAAAAGTACATTATCATAAAAGGAGCACGTGTCCACAATCTCAAGAATATTGATGTGGCGATACCTAAAAATAAATTAGTGGTGATTACCGGAATGTCGGGATCAGGTAAATCATCACTTGCTTTTGATACGCTTTACGCCGAAGGACAGCGTCGATACGTAGAGAGTCTCTCTTCTTATGCCAGACAGTTTATGGGGCGTATGAATAAACCCGATGTAGATTATATAAAGGGGATTGCTCCAGCAATAGCTATTGAGCAAAAAGTGATAACCAGTAATCCAAGATCAACTGTTGGAACCTCAACCGAGATCTACGATTACCTGAAACTTCTATTTTCACGTATTGGCCGCACAATTTCTCCAATATCTCTTAAAGAGGTTAAAAAGGATACAGTTACTGATGTGATCAATTTTATTTCCGGCCTCGATCCTGAGACTTCAGTTACAATTTTATGCCCGCTTCATCCACATAATAATCGTTCACTCAAGGAAGAATTGGCCGTACTTTTACAGAAGGGCTTCATTCGTGTCATGATTGACGATCAATTGTCGAAAATTGAGGATCTTTTGGACGATCAATCAAGCGGGAATTCTAAATCGGGTACCGATGTAGCTATTAAAATTGTTATTGACAGGGTATCGGTATCTGATGATGAGGAGACTATGAGCCGATTGGCAGATTCTGTTCAGACCGCATTTTTTGAAGGCAGGGGTGATTGTCTGGTAGAAGTTAAGGGAAATATGCACTTGTTTTGCGATCGATTTGAATTGGATGGATTGCGCTTCGAAGAACCCAGTCCCAATTTTTTCAGCTTTAATAATCCATTCGGGGCATGTAAGCGTTGTGAGGGATACGGAAAGATCATTGGAATTGATGAAGACCTAGTTATTCCTGATAAAAGTAAATCTGTTTATAATGGAGCGATTGCTCCTTGGAGAGGTGAAAAAATGGGAGAATGGCTTAATAAATTAGTAAAGCACGCCATCAAATTTGATTTCCCCATCCATCGTTCATACAATCAATTAAGTGCTGAGCAAAAGCAATTGCTATGGACCGGAAATGAGTATTTCAGCGGACTTGATAATTTCTTCAAAGAACTGGAAACTCAAACATATAAAATTCAATACCGGGTGATGCTTTCTAGATACAGAGGAAAGACAAATTGTCCGGAATGTCTGGGAAGCCGCCTTCGTCAGGATGCATCTTATGTAAAAATCGCCGGTCATTCCATTACCGATATTGTATTAATGCCTTTGGATAAAGCCCTTGAATTTTTTAATGGTCTTGAACTGGATCCTTTGCAGCTAAAGATTGCAAAACGCTTATTAATGGAAATTACTAATCGCATCAAATTCTTGAATGATGTTGGCTTGAGTTACCTGACACTTAATCGCCTTTCAAACACTTTGTCAGGAGGAGAATCTCAGCGGATCAATCTGGCAACTTCTCTTGGCAGTTCATTGGTAGGCTCTGTTTATGTTCTGGATGAGCCGAGTATTGGTTTACATCCGCGGGATACGCAGCGATTGATTGAAGTGTTGCGCTCATTAAGGGATGTAGGAAATACGGTTTTAGTGGTTGAACACGAGGAGGAGATCATGCAGGCTGCCGATCATATTATTGATATTGGCCCAGAAGCCGGAACCCACGGTGGTAAGCTTGTATTTACAGGCAGTTTTGCTGAGATCCTGAAAGATGAGCAAAGTTTGACCGGTCAGTATTTGAGCGGAAGACAATCTATCTCTATTCCATCCCAAAGACGCAAATGGAATGATTTTATTGAAATTAAAGGCGCCCGAGAAAACAACCTGAAACAAGTCGATGTTAAATTTCCGCTAAATGTACTAACTGTCGTTTCCGGAGTGTCGGGTTCAGGAAAAACTTCGCTGGTAAAACGTATTCTGCAACCTGCCGTTCAGAAAGCAATAGGCAATTATTCCGGTGAGCAAACAGGGTCTTACGATGCTATCGGAGGCGATTTCAATAAGATTGAACAGGTTGAAATTGTTGATCAGAATCCTATTGGCCGTTCTTCACGCTCTAACCCGGTAACCTATGTGAAGGCCTGGGATGAGATCAGGAATTTATTTGCTTCGCAGGGACTTGCAAAGGCCGGAGGACTCAAGCCTTCTGCTTTTTCCTTTAATGTGGAGGGTGGACGCTGTGATGTATGTCAGGGTGAGGGTGAAGTAAAAATAGAAATGCAATTCATGGCAGATATTTACCTGCCTTGTGAAGCCTGTGAGGGAAAGCGATTCAAGCAGCATGTTTTGGATGTAACCTACAAAGAGAAAAATGTTTTCGAAGTTTTAGATATGACTATTGATGAAGCTCTTGAATTTTTTCAACATGAACCTAAGATTCTTGCTAAGATCAAACCTCTGGCCGATGTTGGTTTAGGATATGTGCACCTAGGACAGTCTTCAAATACACTTTCGGGAGGAGAAGCTCAGCGCATCAAACTTGCATCATTCCTTGTCAAAGGAAACAACAGCAGTAAAACCCTGTTCATATTTGATGAACCAACAACAGGCCTCCATTTTCATGACATTAAAAAACTGCTCAAATCTTTTGATGCTTTAATTGTTCAGGGGAATACCATTATTGTTATTGAGCATAATATGGATGTAATTAAGTGTGCCGACTGGGTGATTGATATTGGCCCAGAAGGAGGTGATAAGGGTGGAACTGTTGTTTTTGAAGGAATTCCTGAAGATTTAATCAAGGAGAAGAACTCGTATACCGGGAAGTTTTTAAAAGAAAGGTTTAAGGGGTAAGTTCTTTAGGGTTCTAGGTATTGTTGTATTGTTAGGGTTGAGGGGAGCATTAATAAGGTTAATTTTTAGGAAAGGTGCTGCTCAAGCTCTTTTGTTCGGGCAATCCGGTGCTCTGCTTTAGTTTTTTGCCTTATAATACAGTTTAAATTATAGATTTCTCGATAGCAAAAAAGCTAACGCAGCCGCCCCGGTTTATTTTTCAGGGACGGTGGTCATCTTGTTCCACTATACATGATGCCAAATAGACATAATTTCATCTCTGGCAGAATTTAGCTGCCAATAAAAGCAGCAGTATCCCTGCCAAATAAACGGGATCGAAGTGGCAGCCTTTTGCCTGATTTACCTCAGGCATTTACAACAAATTTCAGGGCAAAAGCTATAGCGAAGAGCCCGATTGAATCGACCAATAGGAACAGGCACTGCTTTTCAAAGCAAAATTATTCAAATTAATTCCTTGTTTAATCCTATCCTTGCTAGAGAAAAAGGAATAATATCAAAAGCTCACAATTATCTGATTGCGAGCTTATTCTCCTTGAATTTCGCTATTAGGTAATCTGCGTAACGTAAAAAACCCAAATCGGTCAGGTGAGTTCCATCAACAGTACCTTCATTATCAGTTCCGATTGATCCGGCAGCACTGATGTAAATAAGATCTTTCATGCCTCCCTTTACCAATTTGTCGAATTCTGTTTTCAAGGCCTGGTTCTTTTCATCCATATTTTTTCTCAAAGAAGCCTGAAATATGGCTCTTGTATACTCTACGTTTTCAACAAATACAATCGGAGTTTTTGGGTTTTTAGCACGAATGACTTTGGCTAAGGGTATAACACTATCTGTTACTTGTTTTGCTGACATATTCGGAAGACAATCTATGACATAATAAGAGGCTTTTATTCCGGAAATAAGCTCTGCAAGCGGAGGGTCCATTCTTCCGTTTCCGCTAAAGCCGAAATTAATGCAATCCACATTCAATTTTCTCGAGATGATACTTGTAAAGACCATTCCGGGTCTTGATGCGCAACCTCCTTGTAAAATGCTGGTGCCGTAAAATACTATGGGTAGCTTTGTATCAGCAGCAGGTTTAATAATCGTACTGCCTTCGTCTATACCAACCTCTACTTTGGTAGTTCCGTCGTAAAGCGGTAAATAGAGCTTATATTCTCTTTCTCCCGGACTAAGACCATTGATCAGAGATGCCTCATTTTCCTTTGCAGTTGGTCTGCCCGTGTTTACATAGGTCCAAACTCCATTAACCTTGCAATATAGATCAATGCCTTTTATGCCCGTTTCGGCCATATGGTTCATTTTTGTATCATTCAGTAAAGCCCACTTTACTTTTACAGAAGTTGAGTTGCTGTTGAATCTTATGGAGATTCCGGCAGAATTTTTGGAAAGATCCCAAACCGGCTTTCTGACTTTAGCTTTGTAAGAAGTAGGTAAACGGTCGTATGGACTTTCTTTTTCAGATTCCGAAACTCCGGTACCTTCAATTATGAAGGATTCCTTTCCATAATAGATTATATTTTCTTTTTTGGCATTGCTTTCCTGTGAAATGACTGAGGTGCTGACACAGCAAAGAAGCATTAGGAAGATGAATTTGCGCATAGTTATATCTTTTGTGTAAAGTAAATATATGACATATCGAATAAGGAACAAGAAGCAGCGTTCTGTGATTTATCGGGCAGGGGAATGGCGAACAGTACCTTTTGGGTTAAACTAAATGAATAAACCATTAACTTGCAATGCCAAATCCAATTGGTAATAAAATATGATCATTTATACCGTTTCAGGATGAGTGCAACAGCTACAGACCGAAAGCTGAAATTCTCATCCTATGAAATTTTGGTAATATTGATTCTTACACTGACACAGTTTACAGTAGTCCTAGATTTTATTGTGATTTCTCCACTTGGTGATCAACTGATGAAATCTATGAACTTGAGTACTACCCAGTTTGGATTATCGGTATCAGCTTACGCTTTTAGTGCCGGATTCTCGGGCCTTCTGACTGCCGGATTTGCTGATCGTTTCGATAGAAAAAAATTGCTTTTATTTTTTTATATCGGCTTTATCCTCGGCACACTTTTCTGTGGTTTAAGCCATACCTATCACATGCTGTTGGCAGCACGTATTTTTACAGGTTTGTTTGGGGGAGTAATTGGTGCTATTTCAATGGCCATTGCTTCAGACCTCTTTCCGCTTGAGAAAAGAGGCAGGGTGTTTGGGTTCCTTCAAATGGGTTTCGGTGCAAGTCAGGTTTTAGGAATTCCACTGAGTTTGTACATCGCAAATATCTGGGGCTGGCAGTCGCCATTTTTGATGATTGTGGGTTTGTCGATCTGTGTTTGGCTATTTATTGTATTTAAATTGAAACCGGTAACAGAGCATCTTGAGCAAAAAAGTGAACAAAATGCAATTGCACATTTATTACAGACGCTAACTTTACGGAAATACCGGATAGGCTTTTTGGCAACCGCATTTCTTTCATTGGGAAATTTCATGATGTTGCCATGGGGGAGTGCTTATGTAATTAACAATTTGAAGATTACCACCGAAGAGCTTCCATTTATATATATGGCCTCAGGTGTCTGCACGCTTACTATTATGCCAATAGTTGGAAAATTGAGCGATCGCTTCGATAAGTTCCAACTGTTTACTATTGCATCATTGATCTTAATAATTGTGATCACGATTTACGCGAATCTTGGGCCTGTTTCATTCTTGACAGTGCTGATTATGAACCTTGGCCTTCAGGTAGGTTTCATGAGCCGAATGGTTCCTTCTATTGCACTCACTACTGCTTTACCTCAAAAAAAAGACCGAGGGGCATTTATGGGAGTAAATTCATCACTTCAGCAAATTGCCGGTGGAATTGCAGCAGCTCTCGGCGGAATGATTGTTGTTCAAAATGATAAATTTAGTCCGCTTGAACATTATGATACTCTTGTTTATGTTGTTGTCTTACTTTCGATAATTTCTGTATTCTTGCTTAAGAGGGTAAGCAAGATTGTGAAGAATAATGATTGATGAATTCAATCCGATACTGTTATTGATTAAAAGCCATAAAAAGTATAAGCCCTGAACGGACTTCATCTCATAATTGTATTACGCCCTTTCAGGGCTTTTTTATTTGATATTTTCTTCGACGGGCGTTGCCCATCGTTAATGATAATACCCCTTTGGTGCTGGTTGAGTATCCAATTCTAAATTTATTGATTTACATA
>JBDNGV010000423.1:0-4210 GCA_041689125.1 Daejeonella sp. | reverse complement strand
TCAAACCCTTCCGATTTGAAGATCACAGATATGCGTTATTGCCTGACTAATGTAATGGGAGGAACAGCAATCATCAGGATAGATACCAATCAAGGAATTTATGGATTAGGTGAAGTAAGAGATGCTGCTGATGCCCGTTATGCACTGATGTTAAAGAGCCGTATTCTTGGAATGAATCCTTGTAATGTGGAAATGATTTTTAAAAGTATCAAACAATTTGGTGGGCCAGCCCGACAGGCAGGAGGTGTTTGCGCGGTAGAAATGGCTTTATGGGATCTTTGCGGTAAGGCTTACGATGTTCCGGCTTGGCAATTGTTGGGTGGTAGATACCGCGATAAAATAAGATTGTATGCAGATACTCCTGAAGCCAGTTCTCCTGCAGAACAGGAAAAACTGATAAAATATCGTATTAATGACCAAGGGTATACTTGGTTAAAGATGGATGTATCCATTAGAGAACTAAAGGGCAAACCCGGCACCCTTGTGAATTCTCAATTTTGGGATAATTTAGGCGGTAATCAGAGTAATTACATGTCATATAATAATACAATGCATCCATTTACTCAAATTCAGATAACCGATAAAGGTTTAGAAGAATTAGCTCAGATTGTTGAAAATATACGAAACGTAGTGGGTTATGAAATTCCTATTTCTACCGACCATTATGGTCATTTTGATTTAAATAATGGGATCCGTTTAGGTAAGGCATTGGAAAAATACAGACTGGCCTGGCTGGAGGATATGGTTCCATGGCAATATACTGAGCAGTGGAAAACAATTACTGCTGCCCTTGAAACTCCTACTCTTACAGGTGAAGACATCTATCTATTAGAGAACTTTAAGCCACTTATACATGGGAGAGCTGTAGATATTATTCATCCTGATTTAGCATCATCTGGTGGGCTTTTAGAAACCAAAAGAATTGGCGATTATGCCGAGGAATTTGGAATAGCCATGGCAATGCACCAGGCAGGTACACCTGTTTCCTTTATGGCTAATGTACATTGTGCTGCTGCTACCCAGAATTTCCTTGCATTAGAGCATCATTCGGTAGACCTTCCTTGGTGGGAAGATTTGGTAAAAACCACCGATGGCAGGAAAATGATCGAAAAGGGCTATGCAAATGTGCCGCTTAATGCTCCGGGATTAGGTATTGAACTGAATGAAGATGTACTGAAGCAACACTTGAAATCTACAGATAAAAGCTATTTTGCCCCTACTACAGAATGGAACGATAAACGTTCTCACGACAGAACTTATAGTTAAGAATATCATAATCGAAAGTGCAATTATCTAATGCACTTTCGATAATTTGTGTTATTGCCAAAATACAACCAATACTGATGTAAACATGAAAGATAATCGCAGAGATTTCCTTAAAAAAAGTGCTTCAATTGCAGCAGCACTTTCCGTTGGAGGAATAAATACAGCGCTATCAAATCCAATTGCTCAAAGTGTTGAACAAACATTGGAATTGAATGTACTGGTAAAGGATGCCGGCATGGAAATGAGTAATGCTTATTTTTCAGGCATGGATGCAAATAGGCAGCTGATTGAACTTGCAAAACAGATGGGTGCATTTGGTGCAATCGCAGGAATTGATATGCGGCTTTCAGGATTGACAGACGCAAAACCATGGGAATACAATGCCATAATGGGGGTAAGGGAATCATGGAAAAAGGTGGGACTGAACTATAATACGGTTGAAGGTCCGCCTTCTCTTGGTGAAAAGACCAAACTTGGCCTTGAAGGTAGAGATGAGGAAATAGCAAATTTCATAACCTTTATGAAAAATCTCAAGCGCTCAGGTGTTGATGTCATCTGTTATAATTGGATGCCGGTAATCAGTTGGGCACGTACACAAATGGATCGCCCTGGGCGAGGTGGAGCACTTGTTACCGCTTTTGATTATGAAGAGATAAAAAACCGGCCATTAACAAAATATGGTGAAGTTTCTCCTGAAAGCATGTGGAAGAACCTAGAATATTTCCTGAAGGCAGTTGTTCCTGAGGCAGAAAAAATTGAAATGAAACTAGCACTACATCCAGATGATCCTCAGGTTAACAGTATTCAAGGGATTCCCCGAATTATGAATACGGTTGAGAATTTCGATAGAATGTTAAAGATCATGCCTAGTGATTTTAACGGAGTTACTCTTTGTCAGGGTAATTTTTCGCTGATGGGCGCCGACATCCCTTCCTTGGTAAAAAGATGGGGAAAAGCAGGTAAAATTCATTTTGTTCATTTCAGGAATGTTCAGGACCTAAGTGGTGTATTACCCAGTACCAAATTTACTGAAACCTTCCATGATGAAGGCCAGATTGATATGTATGCTGCTATGAAGGCATATTACGATATTGGTTTTAAAGGCCCTATCCGTGCTGACCATGTTCCTACTATGGCCGGTGAAGAGAATACTAGACCAGGATATATGACACTAGGAAACCTTTTTGCCATAGGATATATGAGGGGTCTTGCTGAAGCAGTAGCAAAAGAAAAAAGAATATAAATTATTAATCAGAACAGAATTTTAACTGTTAAAAAATAAAAAATAACTAAATCCTAAATCATGAAAAAAACAATAGTGCTTCTAATTTTTCTAATTTCTAGTAGTTTTTTGTCCTACGCTCAGCGCATTGGCTCGACTCCTGAATATGTACAACAAATGACCGCCTTATGGACAGGTGAGCGCACAGCTGATGGTCGCCCGAAGGTGTCAGATCTTTTACTTGAAAGACTTCAGTATAACACCCTCGAACAGATATGGGGTTATCTTGGTGGTAAAGGCTATCGCAACCAATTGGAGAAAAATTGGGTCATATTGAAAACAGGACAGACTATGGTTGGGCGTGTGGTAACTGCTCAGTTTATGCCATCACGTCCTGATCTCGATACTCTGGTGAGAGTACAAGGCCGAAAGGAAGGACGATCACAGCGTGGAGGATTTAATATATGGCCGATTGATATACTAAGCAAAGGTGATATTTATGTGGCCGATGGTTTTGGAAAGGTGAAGGATGGAACTCTGATCGGATCTAGCCTTGGAAATTCTGTTTATGCTAAAACCGGCAAGGGAGTAATTTTTAATGGGTCGATTAGGGACATGCAGGAGTTGAGAGATACTGAAGGCTTTAATGCTTGGGTAAAAGGTCATGATCCTTCTTATATTAAAGACTTAACACCAACTTCAATTAACGCACCAATCCGTATTGGCGAAGTAACGGTGCTTCCGGGTGATATTGTGTTTGCAAATGACTACGGGGTTATATTTATTCCGGCTCATCTTGTTGAAGCCCTCGTAAAGGCAAATGAACTGACTGGTCTGCGTGATGAATTTGAACGTTTATTGCTGAAACAGGGAAAATACCTTTCAGGAGAAATCCATGGCGACTGGTCTGATGGAATAAAAAACGAATTCAGGGCATGGCTAGCAAAATATCCCAAAAAGACAATGTATACTCCCGAACAACTTGATACCTATCTAGGTAAGGCTCACTGATATTTTATTAATCCACAATTAAAAAGTTATGAAAAATACTTTACAGCAATTGATTTCCAATAACAAGAAAGAAGAAAAAGCTTATGCTGTTTCGAGACAGGCTGAAATAAATAATCCTGAAACCGGAACAAACCGGAGAGATTTTCTAAAAAAAACGGCTTTGGGCGGTATTGCCTTAGGGGGATTGATGAATCTCTCTATTGAAGATACCATTGCCCAAACTTCACAGAATGTAAAAAGGTCTTCAAATCCATCAGATTTGAAGATCACCGATATGCGTTATTGCCTAACCGATGTAATGGGTGGAACGGCCATCATTAAGATAGATACGAATCAGGGTATTTATGGCTTGGGTGAGGTAAGAGACGCTGCCGATGCTCGATATGCTTTGATGTTAAAGAGCCGTATTCTGGGGCGTAATCCATGTAATGTAGAGATGATTTTCAAGATCATCAAGCAGTTTGGCGGACCTGCTCGTCAGGCTGGGGGAGTGTGTGCTGTAGAAATGGCATTATGGGATCTTTGTGGTAAAGCCTATGGTGTTCCTGCTTGGCAGTTATTAGGTGGAAGATACCGCGATAAGGTAAGACTATACGCCGATACACCGGAAGCCTCTAGTCCGGCGGAACAACAAAAGCTAATCAATTACAGGATCAAAGATCAGGGTTATACCTGGCTGAAGATGGATATTTCGATTAGTGAATTAAAAGG
>JBDNGV010000422.1:0-4207 GCA_041689125.1 Daejeonella sp. | reverse complement strand
TTAATATTGCAATATGTATACCCAGACCCATAGGAATAATCATATTCTTTGGCCTAAGTACTACATCTCCGTTCACTTTTTTTCCTCCGCCCAAGGCGGATGGTGCAGTAGGCATAGACCAAGCCTTAGCAACGACTTTAATAGCATTCCCGCACGTGCGGGACAGCGGCGGCATGTATTCGCTGTTAGTTTATTGTTTTTTTCAGGTGCTCATGGTCTCGTCGCTCCTCCTCGGCATGTTAATTTCTGCTGCAGGAACCTCCCGAAGGGAAGCTTGAGCACAAAAGAAAAAATATAAAAAAGCGAAAAACGCAAAAAGCATAATGACTAGATAAGAATATTATTGGTGTAGCCAAAAATTAAATTTTACCCGGACACTAATAATTCTGAAATATCAACTCCTCCCTGAATTTATAAATGGATTTTGGGCGGACAAAAAAACTTGCACCCTATAACTTACAACCTACATCATAACTTACAACGTACAACGTATAACGTATAACGTATAACCTAACTCCACTTAATCTCAACCCCCTGCTTCCCAATAAACTCCTGAAACTCTTCCAGTAATGGCTTTCCTTCCCTGACTTTCTGTGGGATAACCTGCTTTTTAATTGAATAGCTAACCAATAAGCCAACTGCTTCGCCAATACTCCATTCTACCGGATGTAAACGATAACAGCCATTCGTAATGTGAGTAGTTCCAATATTTTTATTGGCAGGCAAAAGATTTTCCATACGAACCGGCAATAAAGAGCCTAAGGGAATCTGGAAAGGAAGAGAGGCAAAATCAATATAATTGTTTCCACGACTGCTTGGATGAAGGTCTATATGGTAATAACCAATACCTATGCTATCATAAAAATCAGCAGCCTTCTTCCCTGCCTCAGATCCAGCCACCTGAATACGATTTTCTTGCCCAACATGCTCTTCTAATACTGTAAATAAAGCTTTAATACGCCTTGACTCTCGGATATACGGATATTTTGCCATCCCATCTTCAGTACCCATCATATCTTTTCTAAGGCGAAGTCCCTGCCAACCTTGTTTTCCATCCGGACGTGGTGCTTCGGTTTGAAGCCAGTGAAACAAAGATAAGCTAAGTTGCTTAGCACGTCCAACGTGATGATCAAACTCCTTTTGGGAAACACCAACTAGATTACCAAGGGTATAATCATTCTGTGGCCAGTTTACGGTAGAGATATCTCCTTCAAATGCCCCGGGCATGAAATTATCCTTTGCCAGTATGCGGCGGTAATTCCATAAGTTTAGGTATGGATCAGTTGGGCTTCCGTCTGGGTTAAAGCCCAATGTTTTCTTTTCCAGAGTTTTGGGATTCGAATAATTCAGATCAAGCAATTTTCCCGACCATGCAGGACTCATTTTCGGAACTAGGTTACGCCAAAAATCATATTCAGCCGGTTTATCACCAACATTATTTGTGCCCGGTAAATAATCCATCGCAAAACATACTGTAAATGCCTGTTGGTTATCAGGATCAGCCTTCAATGGAGCATGAAGCTCACGTGTTTCATTGCGGGATTCAGTCCCCATAACAAATTCAGTACCTGTCATCGGAAGCAACTCGCCGGTTTCAGTAGCATCTACAAAATAAGTACCGTTGAGCAGATAAGTGCGGCCTGATCTAAGGCTCTGCGCCTTTAAAGCCTTCACCCTATTACCTGAATATTCGGCAGAACGGATTTTATGTTCAATTAGTAAAGTCAGTTTACCGGAACTGATAAAAGGTGCCAGCATCTCATATAGAACTGCAAGTGATACTCTTGGTTCATGACAAAGAGCTGAAACTGTCGCATTTCCAGGATTCAGAAATTGTCTAGATTTTGCAGCGGCTGTAATCGGATAGTTCTTTTTATAATATTCTCTTACCGCATTTCTGTAATCACGGTAAGATTTTGGTGCACCATGGGTTTCAATCCAGGTATGCTCATCAGGAGGTACGCCCTGGGATGTTAGCTGACCACCAATCCAGTCGGTTTCTTCCGTCATGATCACATCCAGTCCATTTCGCAAAGCAGATAAAGCAGCTGAACAACCCCCAATCCCTCCACCAGCAATTACAAGTGTTGCACTTAATTCAGACACGCTAAGATCCATTCGGGAAACCGAAGCATAAACATCAGATGGAACTGTCGAAAGCAGACCTGAAGCCAGACCTGTTGCTCCTAATCCTGTCAAACCTATAAAATTTCTTCTTTTCATAAACTTTCAACTTTTGACTTGTAGCCGTTAACTCCAAAAAATACGATATATAAATAACAAAGAACAGGAATCATAAATGCTACCGCCCATGTGGAATGATCTTTAATATAACCTTGCGAGAAGGAAACAATGGCACCACCTGCAATTGCAGTAGATAAAATTCCGGAAGCCTTAGTGGTATATTTACCGAGTCCTTGCACAGAAAGTGAAAAAATTATGGCAAACATAACCGAGTTAAAAAGCCCCACTCCTATCATCAACCAGATAGCAAAAGTTCCGGAAGTACTGATAGAAAGTACAACCAATAAAATCGCAGCAGCGGCACAAACAGTTAGTACAAATGAAGGTTTAATTGTTTTAAGCAGAAAAGAACCAATTAAACGGCCAACAAGCATCCCTCCCCAATAATAAGACAAATAAGAATTAGCCTGTTCAACACCTACACTTAAGGTATCGGCAATATAATTGGTTAGAAAAGTTCCGATTGAAACTTCGGCTCCTACATAAGCGAATATTGCCCATGCTCCAAAATTCAGATTTCGGAATGAGAAAATGCTGACTCTTTCTTCCTGACTGGTCTGAATGCTTTCTGAACCTGTACTTATCTTAGGTAGTTTTAAATTATAAACAACCAGAGCAATACAAATCAACAAAGCCGCAATACCTAGGTAAGGATATTTCACCGCATCACTGGAAGTTCCTGATTCCTGCAACTTTGACAAGATATAATGTGCACCGAAAATTGGTGCCACAGTTGTCCCGATAGAACCTACTGCCTGAATCAGGGTTAATCTGGAAGATGCTGTTTTTGCCGGCCCCAGTGCCGTGATATAAGGGTTGGAAGCTACCTGCAATACCACAATTCCGATGGCCAATACAAATAAGGCTGCCAGAAATAAGTAATAAAGATGCATATCTGCAGCAGGATAAAATAATAAAGCTCCGATCGCTGCAATGGCAAAGCCGAGCACCATTCCATTTTTATATCCTATTTTCTCCACGATCATTCCTGCAGGGAAGGACATAAGTCCATAAGTGAGGAAGAAATAAAACTGCACAAGCGATGAATCTGCATAGCTAAGTGTAAATCCCTCCTTAAAAAATGGAACGAGTGTATCATTCAGGCAGGTTATAAAACCGTTCATGAAATACAATACTGCCAGCGAAATAAGGGCAGGCATGTAATTCTGTCCAGAATTTTCATGATCAACAACTACCGTGTTCTGCAAAGGTATATTTGCCATAATCTATTTTTTACTTTAAGAATTTTGCTTTAAGCTTTCTGCTTTAAGCTCATTCATTTGCGTTATTTTGAATACTTTATCTCAATCTTCTCCAATGTTTTCCAGCATTGATATAATGCTCTAGGAACGTGGAAACACCCTTTCCATTTACCTCCCTTTAAAGAAAGCAATACTTCCCCTTTCCTGTTCAGATAACCATACCATTCTCCCATATTTGCATCCGGAAAATGTGTCCAGGTATATTGGTGAACCTTTTCAAACCAATCCCAGCAGCGTTGATCTCCCGTATGATAATATCCTTTTAGGAGACTGATCAGGGTTTCCATATGAACCCACCAGAGTTTCTGATCCCATTCCAGTTGTTGTGGTGGGCGACCTTTAACATCCATAAAGTATAAAATACCTTCAAATTCTTTATCCCAGCCATATTCAAGGATATTAATGCTTATATCTACCGCCTTTTTGATCAGTACCTGGTCGTTTCTGCGTTCAGCAATATCCATAATGAACCACATAGATTCCAAACCATGACCCGGGTTAACCAAACGACCTTCAAATGAGTCGGAAAAGGATCCATCGGGCTTTACATTTTCCAGAATAATTCCAAGATCCTGCTGATAAAACACCTCCATAACCGAATGTATGCCATCATTGATGGTCATTTCGATCAGACCAGGCTCCAAAAGATGTTCCAATTCCAGAACCAGATTGCAAAGGATCATCGGTAGTGAAAAACCCTG
>JBDNGV010000421.1:0-2392 GCA_041689125.1 Daejeonella sp. | reverse complement strand
TGTCAGTTTATTTCTTTCACAAACAAATATTTATTGCACTGCCTACGTTAATGACGGTAGCGGCTTACTTTTTTAGATCTCTCCTCGCCAAACAATACCAATACATTCAAAATATAGCTCGCTCGTCGACATGACGGATTAGTACATTTGAAATTTAGATTTATTGGCAGATAATTGTCATTCTCCATTTTCAACTGTCATCCCGACGCAGGAGGGATCTCATCTTCAATTCTCCACTCTCAATTACCTCACTTAATCGTTCTGAAATCATGCCCAACTTTGATACTCAGCAGGGATTCATAGATCAACCGAATTACATTATCCACATCCTCTTTATGGATCATTTCAACGGTGGTGTGCATGTAACGTAATGGGAGGGAGATCAAAGCAGAAACTACTCCTTCATTCGAATAGGCAAAAGCATCGGTATCTGTTCCGGTAGAACGTGAAGAAGCCTGACGCTGGAATGGAATATTATTTGCTTCGGCTGCTTTGATCAGTAATTTATTCAGATTGGTTTGGACGGCTGGAGCATAGGATACAACCGGACCTTTTCCACAGGCAAGGTCGCCTTGAGTGATTTTGTTGATCATTGGGGTTTGGGTATCATGCGTCACATCAGTGATGATGGCGATATTCGGTTTGATACGATGAGCGATCATCTCTGCTCCACGCAGCCCAATCTCTTCCTGAACCGAATTAACAATATATAATCCGAATGGTAATTTCTTTTTATTCTCTTTAAGCAAACGGGCAACCTCAGCGATCATAAAACCGCCTGCTCGGTTGTCGAGTGCACGACCTACATAATATCGGTCATTTAAAACCATGAATTCGTCTTCGTAGGTAATCACACAACCTACATGTATTCCTAATTCTTCGACCTCTTCTTTAGTGGTGCATCCGCAATCTAAAAAAATGTTTTTTAAAGTTGGAGCTTCTTCCTTTTCACCGCTACGGGTATGGATGGCAGGCCAGCCGAAAACAGCCTTTACAATTCCTTTATCGGTATGAATATTGACCCGCTTTGACGGTGCGATCTGATGGTCAGATCCACCGTTCTTGATCACGTAAATCAATCCATCTTTGGTAATGTAATTAACGAACCAGGAGATCTCATCAGCATGCGCTTCGATTACTACTTTAAAATCAGCATTTGGGTTAATTATAGCAACTGCGGTACCGTAATTGTCTACTATATACTCATCAGTATAGGGTTTGATATAATCTAGCCACATTCTTTGACCTTCCCATTCAAAGCCGGTTGGAGAGGAGTTGTTAATGTATTTTTCTAAAAACTCCAGTGATTTCTTAGTCACAACCGGGATATGTTTCTGCTCTTTTTTCTTTGCCATTATTTTTGTTCTTTCTTGGATTTTAATTTATAGCCAACCGGCTCTACAGTACTTTTACTGATTTCAATCTTATTTAATAAAAATCGGTAAACATTATTTATCTTATCATCTAGCTCTTTAACTTTTTTATATATATCCTGATTCTGCAATAAGATCTGCCTGTAATATACAAAAGCACGCATGATTTCAATATTAATTTTGACAGCTTTGTATGATCTTAATACTGAAGATAACATGGCAACTCCCTGTTCTGTGAAAGCCATTGGGTTAATACTGGAATGTTTGAGGTTTTTTAACCGGTCGCAATTTGCGACCAGTTCTTCTTTTTCTTTCAAAGTTAATTCGAACATGAAATCATCGGGAAAACGATCCTTATTTCTTTTAACCTGTTCTTTTAATCGTTTTGTTTCAATTTCATACAGTGAGGCCAGGTCAGTGTCAATCATTACTTTAAAACCTCTTAATTCAAAAATGAGGTTTTCAAATTGGCGGGTTTGAAGAATGTCATTCATTGCTTCTGATTCTTAAAACAATATTTTTTCCATGATCACAAAATCATGCCCATCTTTATGATAGTTTTTTTCTGTTTCTACAAAACCAAATTTAGCATAAAAACCTGAAGCATTTTTGCGTGAATTGCACCAGATTCTGTTATAGTTTTCTCCTTTTGCAATATCAATCAAATAGCCTAATAGCTCAGAACCAAAACCCATACTTTGGTATTCTTCAAGAGTTGCAAATTTTCTGAGATGCATTGCATCTTCTTTCCTGAATAGGGAGACTACACAGATAAGTTTATTATCATAAAATAAGCCCAGATGCATACCGTCATCATCATCTTCAAGGATGGCCTTACCAAATTCCTGATCCGGATATAATACTTGCCGGCGTATACTCCAGGTTAGTTCCGGTGGAATTTGTTCAATATGAGACATTAAAAGAATGTTTACAAAGGGATATTCCCATGCTTCTTTCTCGGGTTATTAACCACCTTATTCTCCAACATTTTGAAAGCTTTAATCAGCTTTTTCCGGGTT
>JBDNGV010000420.1:0-2213 GCA_041689125.1 Daejeonella sp. | reverse complement strand
GCTCCAGTAAAAATACTGTAGCTCATCAGGTTTTTCATCTGTAATTACCGGAAGTTCAATGGTTGGAGGAAGGTTAATACTTCCCGGTTTAATCAATTCATCGGCATATTTTAAATGGAGTTTACTGGCAATTATCTTTATGTCTGAAGTTGAAACTCTGCCACACATCGTTTAAAATGTTTTTGATTTATTTGGATATAAATGTAAGGGCTGTTGGGGGAATTGTAATGGTAATAATCTCAATGTCTGAGAATGGAAGAAAACAGGTACTCCAATCCTGATTTTTGATTCTCAATTTCGTTTAAAGAACGTATATTTAGTTTGTTATGTTGCTTTTAAAATATGATCACATTAGCATTGAAAGTTTGCAAAAATTGAAGAATTTATTCTCCCATAAAAGAAATACAATGAAAACAACAAGATTAAGAAACAGGTCAAAATTTAGTATCGCTAGCCTGCTGATATTTTTATTTTTGATACAGGTAGTGAGTGCTTCCAATAAAGTAAGAATAGCTACTATTGGAGCAGCTTCACCTTCCGTTAATAAGAATCAAACACCTGCAGCTTACGTAGAACAAATGATAAGTTTTTGGGACGCCCAACTTAACCAGGTTCTTAAATCTAAATTGGATTTAATTGTATTACCCGAAGTATGCGATATGCCAACAGGCTTAAGCTACCCAGAACAAAAAGTATATGTCAAGGAAAGAAAAACCAAGCTTTTAGATTTTTTTGCTACGAAAGCACGAGAGAATAACTGCTATATCGCCTTTGGATCTTTACATGAAGCGGATAATGGTCTTCGTAACTCCCTAATTATGCTCGACAGAAATGGTAAAATTGTGGGTACATATCACAAGAACTTTCCAACCATTAATGAAATGGAAGGCGGGATTATACCAGGTGATGAAGCCCCAATTATTGAATGTGATTTCGGCAGAGTTGCAATGTCAATTTGTTTTGACCTAAACTATGATGAACTGCGTTTAAAATATGTAAAACAGCAACCAGATATAATCTTGTTTTCTTCAGTTTATCATGGAGGCTTGATGCAAGGCCTTTGGGCTTATTCTTGTCGATCTTTTTTTGTAAGTGCCATTGGGGTTGTACAACTGCCTTCAGAAATTGTTAGTCCGCTGGGGGAAATTGTAGCTAGCAGTACCAATTACTTTAACTATACCGTATCCACTATAAATCTCGACTATAAATTGGCACACTTGGATTATAATTGGCAAAGACTCGTTAAGCTAAAAGCTAAATATGGTGAAGCTGTAACCATTCATGATCCCGGAAAAGTCGGTGCGGTGATGATTACTAGCGAAGATAAAAATGTAAGTGCCGCACAGATGGTGAAGGAGTTTGATATTGAGTTGCTTGATACCTATTTTGATCGTTCTAGAATGTTTAGAAAGCAAGAAATGGGGGCAACTAATTAAGGTCAGTTCGATTTCCATTTCCCGACTTGCGAAATCACCTAAACGAGCGGAAAGTCGATTTCGTCAGTCGCTGCTGGAAAGGCGAAGACGAATTTATCCAGCCTAACGCCTAAGTAAATTCGCAAGTCGTATCTCGCCGACTTGCGAAATCACCTAAACGAGCGGAAAGTCGATTTCGTCAGTCGCTGCTGGAAAGGTAGCTAACGAACTTGCATTGCATTCCCAACTGTCCGATTTCTAAGCGTACAGACCGTAGAGTTTCCATCGATTTACAAAATTGATTTATAAGCACAACAGAAATGCTGTTGTACAGTTTAAGCGCAGCGTCTCTACGGATTATTAAATAAAAAAGAGTCTTCAGACTCGCTTACAAAAAATATCTCATTGTCCATTTAATATCCATCGATTAGAAAATAGATTTGTTAGTACAAATTAACTAAGGTATGTTGAAGATAATCATATTTAAAAATAGCGTTTAAGCCTCATTTTTGCTGTGTTATTAAGGTTTTTATCGTTTGGAAACCTGCTGTTCTGCCTTTTTTTAATGGCAATCCCGCTTTTCGCTCATACTACATAGGCCTTAAGCCACAGGCCGGTATCCGCTACAATCGGGTTTAGGTACTTTAGACAGTACTATTAACTCTTGATCTATACCTCAATCATGTTGACCTGCGTTTAACTAGGTAACTATAGTTGATATATTATTATGGAGGGAGTCCAAAAGACTCCCAACCATTTGAAAATCCGTAGAGACGCTTCGCTAAACTCTACGGACAG
>JBDNGV010000419.1:0-1769 GCA_041689125.1 Daejeonella sp. | reverse complement strand
TGGCAAGTTTTGACAAACCACGGTCAACGGCGGTATGATATTTACCAATATTATAATTTATGATACGGCGATGATCCAGGTCAAAAGCTTTTGTATCAGAAGTATGTATGAAATCGTTGGCTAACTTACTCATTGTGCGAATTTAAGAATAATACTTAGCTAAGCCTTGAAGCATTTTATTAATTATTTTACAGCAAAATAAAACCCTTAATTTCCCTTCCCAGAAGATTTGATATCTAATGCCGGTCTTTTATCACGCATAACCAAATCCCAACCTGTAAAATAGGCTAATTGGGCTCTTTTGGCGAGAAGCTCAAAATTGATTTTGCTGATCTCATCACTGCCTTTGTGATAGTCTTCGTGTTTGCCGTTATAGTAAAATATAACAGGAATACCGTTTTTGGCGAAATTGTAATGGTCTGACCAATAATAGATCTGATCATCAGCAGCATTATGCTTATAATCGATTTTCATTTTAGTGTAAACTGCATTGGCATTTTCACTGATCTTATGAAGATCAGTACTTAATCTGTCTGCGCCTACCAAGAAACAGTAATTGCTTGAATCAGGAGAATTTTTATAATCAAATCCTATTCTCCCGATCATATCCACATTCAGATTAGTGATTGTTTTTGCCATTGGGAAGACCGGATTAAGTGAATAATATTCCGAGCCGAGCAGGTTTTTCTCTTCACCGGTAAACATTAAGAACAGAATACTTCTTCTTGGCCCATTCCCCTCTTTTTTCGCTTTGGCAAAAGCTCTTGCAATTGCCAGAACTCCCGAAGTTCCTGAAGCATCATCATCAGCGCCATTAAAAACTTTATCATTTCCTCCTTCTAAATTCATTCCGATATGATCGTAATGGGCAGAATAAACAAGCAGTTCATCCTTTAGGTCTGATCCTTCCAGATAGCCGAGTACATTTGATGAATGGAGTTCTCTTTTTACAGGTTCATAGGCTAATTTAATGGTTGTCCTGAGCACTTGTGAGGTATTACCGGAATTCAACTGATCGAAGGTTTTTCCAGATCTACTCAGTATCTTATCTGCAATTTCAGGTCTTATTTGAATTACTCCCGGGGAATTTGCCCGCATCGGAATGCTTTCCCGGGTTCCATTTTTAACACTAAGACTTACATCGGATTGATGGGAATGCTCAGATTTTTTTTGGGTACTATTTACTGCAAATATCAAGACAGGCTTTTTACCTTTTACAAAGTTCAATCTCCTTGTGACCTCAGCTGCTTCACCTTGCAGGCTGATCAGAACTACTTTGCCTGTGATATCCGTACTTTTAAGCTCAGTTTCTGTTCCAGAGCCGATGTATATGAGCTCATCTGAATTAATGGTTTTTGCATCACCGCTTCCACTGAATGAAAAGTCAGTTCCTGGTTGAAGTTTAATACTGTTTACTTCCAAAGAATTTACAACAAAGGAGGTTTCGACCAATTCAACATCCTGCAGGTAGGAATCATTCACCGGAGCAGCGAGTTTCAGTTTCTTAAACTCATGTGCGATATAAGCTGCTGCCATCTCAGCTCCATGTTTTCCCGTTTCTCTGCCTTCGAATTTGTCTGAAGCCAGAACTTTTAAGTGTTGTTTTGTTCTTTTTGCACTGATTTCAACAGCATATTTCTGTGCTTTAGGGTCCTGAGCAAAGCATTGAACTGAAATACATGCAAAGAGAAATAAGTATATTAGTATCTTTTTCATTGTTATTATCGAGTTAAATTTGTCACATACGACCACTTTCAGGGTCGAAAATC
>JBDNGV010000418.1:0-6451 GCA_041689125.1 Daejeonella sp. | reverse complement strand
TGCTAAAATTGGGGATATCATACTAGAATGTAACCCTGAATACAAATATCCTAAATCGTTGTCGAGTACCCTAATTGAAATGGCGCATTTTCAGAATTTTTTTATGGTACACCTGACTTCACTAACTGATTTTGGTAAGAATAAAGATGAGTCGATGATAGTTTCTTTTTTAGAAGATTTGGTTTTTTCAAGTCTCAAGAAAGGGTAGTAGCTTGAGGATTTGAGATTTTGAAAAAGACTAAAAAAGGGTGATTTATGGAAATATTAAGGAATAAAATTATTGCGGTTAAATGACAGGGTCTTTTAAAAAAGCGTCAATATCTTTGTAGATTATATTTTTTGGATAGTTGGCAATCTTCTAGAATAGATCTTTATCAGGCTAGTTAATTAGGGGAATATGAATTAAATACTGGTAGGAATAACAAGGCTAAGTTTTTTGTCTTTTTTTGATTGACAAATCAAATATTAATAAATAGTAAATTAGCGTGAATATGGCAGACAAAGATATTTCTATTATAAAATCTCTAGCTAAACTCAACAGTATACTGCGGGTAAACCGGGATGATATTGTGGTGATTTATATGTTTGCCGTTTTTGCCGGATTAGTACAACTATCATTGCCCTTGGGGATCCAATCCATTATCAGCTTTGTTATGGCAGGTTCAATATCCACTTCCATTGTAGTTTTGATAGCTATGGTGGTCTTTGGTGTATTTGTGAATGGATTATTGCAGATAAGGCAGTTACAGGTCATTGAAAAAGTAAAGCAAAAATTGTTTGTACGTTATTCACTTGAATTTGGGAACCGGCTGCCAAAACTGAATATCGAAAAGCTTGATAATGAATATTTGCCCGAAATGATCAACCGATATTTTGAAACGGTATCCCTACAAAAGGGGCTGGATAAATTATTGATAGATCTCCCTTCTGCCATAGTACAAGTATTACTGGGTTTGATATTACTTGCTTTTTATCATCCTATTTTTATTGCCTTTGGTATACTGCTACTTTTTATAGTTCTAGTTATTATCCGTTTTACCTCTTCGCAGGGGCTGGTAAAAGCCATGCTTTCAAGTGATTATAAATATGGTGTGGCGGCCTGGTTGGAGGAAATAGGTAGAACTGTAAAATCATTTAAATTTACAAAAGATACTTCGCTACACATAAAAAAAACAGACGAATTAGTAAGTGGTTATTTAGGCTCACGAACGCAGTATTTTGAAATATTGCTTATTCAATTTTGGAGCCTTATTTCTTTTAAAATAATCATTACTGCGGCAATGCTTATTTTGGGATCCTACCTTTTAATAAACCAGCAAATAAATATCGGACAGTTTATTGCAGCAGATCTCGTTATAATAGCGATCATTGGCTCCATCGAAAAACTAATTACCAACCTAGATTCGGTTTATGAAGCATTGGTATCGGTTGAAAAACTGAGCATTATTACCGAAGCAGAAATAGAACAAAGCGGCATTTTACCGCTTCTATCAAAAAATGAGGGAGTTGACATACAATTCAGTAATGTGAGCTTTGCTTACAGTAATAAAATACTTATATTGAATAATATAAACTTCACAATTACCAAAGGACAAATAGTACAACTTAAAGGTGTATCTGGTGCAGGCAAATCAACTATTTTACGGTTACTTACCGGAGCCTTCCCTTCTTATACTGGTAGCATTTTAATTGATGGCATACCTGCTGCCAATTACGAGGTACAGAGCCTCCGCAATCTCACTGGTATACTACTCGATAGTCAGGATATTTTTGAAGGAACATTACTGCAGAATATTACCATGGGCAATGATGGTATCAGCACAGAACAAGTATCAAAACTAGCAGAGTTAACAGGCTTAAATACGTTTATCCAATCCCGAAAAAATGGCTACAGTGCCATTTTACAACCTGTCGGTGATAAATTGTCTAATAATGTGCGGAAAAACATCCTATTAATGCGTGCATTACTTGGGGAGCATCGCCTATTGTTGTTGGAAGAGCCTTTCGAGCACCTTGAACAGCCCTATAAAGATAATATTATCCAATATATTAAAGAAGACAAATCGGCTACTGTGCTTATTGCTTCGCAAGATGAACAGCTCAGCGTCTATTGGGATACAGTTTTGATGATAAATAAAAATGGCGAGATGGTTAACTAATCGTAGGACAAAAATTACACGGAAATGAAAAATTATTTAACCAGCGATATGGAGCAAGATTCTTCCGGTAACATCCTACTTACTTCCTTCAGCAACATATATAGGGTACATCGGAAAAGTAGTGTGAAGCTTTGGCTTTGGGGTACGCTAATTTTACTCTTTACAATCATGTTTTTACCCTGGACACAAAATATTCGGGCAAAGGGCACAATTACCACTTTACGTCAGGAGCAAAGGCCACAGGAGGTAAATACCATTATTGGAGGGCGTGTGATTAAGTGGTATGTAAAAGAAGGTGATTTTGTGAAAGAGGGGGATACCATTTTGCAATTAGGGGAAGTAAAAGTCGATTATTTTGACCCTCAATTATTGCCACGGACACAACAGCAGATAGTCGCCAAACAACAGAGTATTGAGGGATATAGAAATAAAGCTAATACCACTATTACTCAGTCTCTGGCACTGGAGAAGGGTAGGGAACTGAAGTTACAATCCTTAGACAATAAAATCGCACAGCAAAAGTTAAATGTACAAACTGATGAAGCAGATATATTAGCGTTAAACAATGAACTGATTATATATAAAAGGCAAATTGATGGGGCAAAAATAATGCTCGATAGTGGCGCTATATCGCTTAGCGAATTTGAGAAGCGAAAAGTAAATTATCAGAATTCATTAGCTAAAGTAAACAGTAAGAGTAACAGCTTATTAAAGAATAATCAGGAACTGATCAATTTACGTATCGAACAAAACTCCGCTATTCAGGACTATACTGATAAAATCGCGAAAGTTGAAGGCGACATGTTCTCATCTTTATCCAGTGCTGCAAGTACTGAAGCGGAAGTGTCGAAGCTCCAAAACCTATATTCTAATTACGATGCCCGTAATAAGCTATACTATATTACAGCGCCCCAAAGCGGACAAATAACCAAAGCTAAAAAGGCCGGTATTGGTGAAATGGTGAAAGAAGGCGAAATGATGGTGGAGGTTGTACCAGACCAAATACAATATGCTGTTGAATTGTTTATTGAACCAATGGACTTACCGCTCATTTCATTGGGCCAAAAAGTACGTTTTATATTTGATGGGTTTCCGGTAATCGTCTTTAGCGGATGGCCAGAGAATAGCTATGGTACATTTGGCGGGAAAGTGTCAGCAATAGAAACTTCGGTAAGTTATAATGGTAAGTTTAGGGTTTTGGTCATAGAAGATCCGAAGGATAAAAAATGGCCCGAACAATTAAGAATGGGTGGTGGCGCCCATGGCATTGCCTTATTGAAGGACGTACGCGTTTACTATGAATTATGGCGAAATATTAATGGTTTTCCACCTGAATATTATAAGACAGAACTTACAAAAGAAAATACCGACACAAAAGAAAAATAGTCTTCAGATCTAAATGCCTATAAATAAATGTTTTCTAAAAAAAATATATTTACCGTATTAATCTTTCTTTTATGCAGTCAGCGAACATTTTCTCAAGCTGAAAAGCAGGTAATATACACCCCTGAAGCCTTTATTCAACAAATAGCACAATACCACCCAATAGCCAAACAGGCTGATATCCTAGTAGATAAGGCAAGGGCTGAACTATTGAGTGCAAAGGGCGGCTTTGATCCTAACGTAAATGTAGACGCTAGCAGAAAAACATTTGACGGGAAAAACTATTACTTCTATACCAATCCAGAATTAAGGATTCCAACCCCTATTGGAATTGATATAAGAACAGGTCTGGAAAATAATGGTGGCGACTTTCTCAACACTGATATAACAAGAGGTAGGTCAAGTTATTTAGGATTAGAAATACCGCTTGCAAAAGGTTTGTTGATGGATAGACGAAGAGCTGTTCTGCAACAGGCAAAAATATTCCAGAGCCAAAGTGAACAGGAAAGATTAGCAGTATTGAACGATTTATTGTTTGATGCTTATACAGATTATTGGAAATGGGCCGGGGCATATCAGTTATATGGTATCTATACTAAGTTTTTAGTGATAGCAACTGATCGTTTGCGTTTGGTACGGATTGCTTATACTAACGGAGACCGTGCTATGATTGATACGGTCGAAGCGTTTACCCAAGTTCAAAATTATCAACTTCAACAGTCGGAAGCATTGCTAAAGCTCAATAACTCAAAATTTGATTTATCAAATTACTTATGGCTAACAGACGAAAATCCTTATCAACTTCCCACTCAATTTGTCCCGGATACTGTTCAGTTTGCTAGGACGGTAATTGCCAGACCATTGGATGAGATTATCGAACAATCAGCTATGGAGAATCCTATAATTAAAAGTTATGAATTTCAATTGAATAGTCTGGAAGTAGAGCGAAAATTAAAGTTTCAAAACCTTTTACCAACTGTGAATCTTAAAGCCAATTTGCTAAATAGGGACTATTATGCACTAAATGGTTTTAATACTGCCTTTTTACAAAATAATTATAGGTGGGGTTTTGAATTTAAGATACCTGTGTTCTTACGGGAAAGCCGAGGGGATTATTTAAAAACAAAATTAATTATTAAAGAAACAGATTTAGAATTAGCAAATAGGCGTTGGCAAATTGAAAATAAGATTCTTAGTTATTATAATGAAAATAATTTATTAAAACAGCAATTACAAACCACTCAAGGTATTTATTACAATTATTATTCCTTGCTCAGAAATGAGGAATTAAAATTCAATCAAGGGGAAAGTAGTCTATTCCTTATAAATACCCGGGAAACTAAGGTTTTAGAGGTGCTTCAAAAACAGATTGACCTTCGTATCATGTACTTTAAATCCAAATTTGCAACAGAATGGGCAGCAGGTATATTGCGATTTTAATTTAGGAATCATTTGACATCTATTGAATGTTTTTGTAGAAAACTCTGAAAGATGGTATTGAAAATTGATGTCAAATTAATTTAAGAGAGTGACTAAATAAAAATAATCCTCACAGGCTATTTCATACTAAAATGTCAAGATTGAAGCCCCTTGGGTAAGCTTAATTCTATTGGTCATTATTCAATTGTGTGCAATACGACTTGTAAATAATTTCAGAATCCTAATACTACACTGCCACATTGCAAAGGCTATAGAATGTAATAGTCAATTATTTATCATCTCTATAATCAAAAATTATTCACTATCATAAAATACAAAGGCATCCCAATGGTAATATTGAAGGGGAAAGTTACTCCTAATGCCATTGGAATATAAAGGCCGGGATCAGCTTTGGGTGCAGATAAGCGCATAGCGGCAGGCACTGCAATGTAGGATGCACTTGCAGCCAGTATTGCAAAAATAAATCGGTTTCCTATATTATCTGTTACAAACTGACTTAAGTATGCAGCTAAACAACCATTAATAGCAGGAATAATTATGGCAACAAAGGAAACATACCATCCATATTTTTTAAATGCTGAAAACCTTTTTGCTGTTACCATTCCCATTTCTAAGAGAAAAAGGGCAAGAAAGCCTTTGAAGATGTCGGTAGTAAATGGTTTTATTCCTTCGGCTGCCTTGGTATCTGCAATTAATCCGATAATTAAACTACCTAAAATCATCAGTACACTTCCATTGGTAAACGAATGTTGGATAACCGATTTCAAATTAACTTTATTAGTATTTTCTTTATCAAATTGCATAATTAAAATAACTCCTACAATAATTGCTGGCGATTCCATTAGTGCCATAACAGCCACCATGTGTCCGCCAAAAGTTATTTTTTGCGCTTCTAAAAATGAAGCTGCAGCAACGAATGTTACCGCACTTACCGAACCGTAAGCAGCAGCCACAGCACCTGCATCGCTGATACTTAATTTTCGTTTTAAAATAAAAAATGTATAAAGTGGAATTAATGATGCAAGTGCTAATCCGAATAAAAGTGAATAAATAATTTCACTTGAGAATCCGCTGTGAGCTAACTCCTGTCCGCCTCTGAATCCGATTGAGAAGAGTAGGTAAAGCGAAATGAATTTACCGGATGATTCAGGGATCTCTAAGTCACTTTTAATATTGGTTGCAATAATTCCCAACACAAAGAAAAGGAGCATTGGGTTGGTAATATTTGAAATTAGAATCTGAAAGTCCAAGTTATTGATGTTTATTGAGTTGATATTTTAAAATAGTCTCTCCTTTTTATCGGGGATCAAACCATGTATGTTTATCTCTAAAGCTCATATTTCATACTTAAGTACCTCTTCAGAGCTTAAATCCGTCGAAGTTATATTGATCGTTTTCTGCTAGCAATTTAAGCTTTCTATGTACCTATCAGGTTCGTTTTATTTAATATTTTTTTTAAGGATTGAATT
>JBDNGV010000417.1:0-4430 GCA_041689125.1 Daejeonella sp. | reverse complement strand
GCCGCGATCAGGAAAGCTAATGGGATCAATGCCATTTGATAACCTTTAGTGATATCTGTAATTTGGGAACTAATTCCGGTTTGTTGTAACATGCCTCCAAATGCTCCACCGGCAGCAGTAATAAGGATAATTCCACCGCCACTATTCAAAGCAGCTTGAATCTTGGATGAAATTCCTTCTTTAGAATCATTTTTACGACTCGCGAGAATCATTAAAGCTGCAATACCACCTACTACTAGAGCTGTATTCTTATTTCCAAAGAAACCAACAACGCTGATTAAAGTTTGAGTAATTGGAGAAAGTGTACTAAGGTCTGCCGGCTTTACTGCATTTACAATGGTATCAATACAAATAAAAACTAAAGGAATCAGGATAGGTAATAAGGAAATACCTAAACCTGGAAGGTGCTTGGTATCAATAATTGCAGCCGCACGGATATCTTCAAGTTTGGCGTCCGCTGAATCCCGCAATTCTATTGGGGCTCTTTTATTCGTCCATACCGAGAAAAAATAACCAACCGTTATGGTAAAAAGACCTACAATTGTTCCAGCAACCATCATCAAACCAATAGGAATATTCATCTCACCAATCAAAAAAAGCGGACCTGGTGCCGGTGGAACCAGAGAATTTGCCATAGCAGCTCCAGCCATAACACACATTACAAGTAATAAATAGCTGTTCTTTATCCTTAAAGCCATCGATTTAACTAGAGGCATCATTAAGAAAATAACTGTATCAAAAAACACCGGAATACCGATAAAAAAACTACTCACTAGAAATGCAACAGGAGCTTTATCCATACCCGTTAAATACAGGATAGACCTGATGATTCGCTCAGCAGCCCCGCTTTCTAATAAACACTTTCCAATAATTGCAGCCATAGCAATTAAAATTCCAATTTTAGCACAGGTATTCCCAAACTCTACAGCAATCCGTTCTCCTACATTTCTTTTTGAGAATGATAATGCAGCATCAGCAGACATCCCTTTGGATAACGCATAATTTTGAAGAAACTCAGGCGGAGTAAGCATCGAAACAATGAATGCTGCGAATAATAAAGCGAGAAAAGGATGAAGTTTGAACCCGATAATCCCGCCAACAACAATTAGTACACCAATAGCTAATAATAAGAATGGATCTGATAAATACATGAGATGATCGGATTAAATTTGTTGCTTTCTAAAATCACTTAGTTTTTTGGCCAAATTTCGTGCACCATCGGCAACGAAAGTTGCATCGGCACCGCAAGCCAGGAATCGGATTCCCATATTATGGTATTTCTGATAATCATCAGGGTTAAAGAAAAGTATCCCTACGGCTTTTTTAGCTTTCTTTGCGGCTCCGATTATTTTATGAACTGCATCAACAAAATCTGGATGATCAAATTGACCGAAAATACCTAATTCCATCGTCAGATCTGCAGGACCTATAAAAAGAATGTCTACTCCATCAATTGCTGCCACTTCATCAAGGTGATTGAGCACTTCCTTAGTTTCAATTTGAACTATCCCAAGAATCTGATCTCTAGATTTTTGGTAATAGTCATTAAAATTCAAACCAAATTGGGTAGCCCGAACCATTTTGGCTACTCCTCTGTTCCCATGTGGCGGATAGTGCAAGCCCTTAATTACTTTTAAAGCCTCATCTGCATTTTTAACTTTCGGACACATCACGCCTTCAGCACCCATATCCAGAACCCTGTGTATTCGTTGTGGTTCTGTACTTTCAGCACGAACTATAACTCCGGCATTAGTATGTTCTAAAGCTTGTATCTGTGAAAGCGTAGTGCTTTCTGAGCCTGCACCATGCTCTAGATCAATCAAAACCCAATCAAAACCTGAGAGGCCAACTATTTCTGAAGTAACGGCACTGCCAAGATTTAACCAACAACCATTCAGGGTTTCCCCATTTAATAATCTCTGTTTTAAATTTTTCATGTTAAATCTGACAGTGCTTTTATTTGTACTTATATTTTACTTTTGGCGTTTAAACCATTGAAATGCAATTATCTTTTATCCCACCAGATACGGGTATCCATAATATCAGCACCTTGTCTGGCTATTGCCGCCTGAACATTCGTTCTATTTACATTGAGTTCAGCGTCAGTATAGGTCAACCTGCGAATAAAAGGTTCCGTTGTAAGATCTTTTCCGGGAAAAGGATTTGGTGTAAGATTTGGGAATCCACTTCTTCTGAAGTTAGCCCAAGTCTCAGGTCCAATTAAAAAAGATGCCACCCAATATTGTGTGTTTATTTCTTCCAATTGTTTTCCGACAGTTAAAGGATTAGCAGCCACGAAGGTGTTAATTGCGGCATCTGTAATCACAGAACTTGCTCCATAGCCTACGAACTGCTGCATGTGTGCACGAATACCGTTGGAATAGAAAGTCCCAGGGGTGCCAATTGTCCAATTCCTGAACGATGCTTCTGCCAAGAGCAATTGGGTTTGCGCATAAGTAACCAAGAAGCTGGGAGCATTTAAGCCGGCTAAACGGGTACGATCCAATTGACTGTAATCATTTAAACTTACTAAATTACTTGCCCTAAATGCTGTGCTAATGGTGGTATTATCAAAACCAAGAGGCATTCCAATCTGAATAGCAGGGGTTCTGTTAGCCCTTGATTCAACTTGTTGGGCACCGCTGGCCGCACCAACATAACGCACCGCAATTGATGCTAAACGGGGATCATTTGCATTTTTAAGATGAGTTACAAAATCCTCTGCAAGATAAAAGAATGCAGACTGCCCTCCGTTTAATGATGAACCAGGCGGGTTTGGAAAGGTTGGATTATGCCTAAGAATCGCATTATCAGTATTAGATTGCATCACTCCGCCTGCTACCGCCTTAGCTACAATTTCTGCCGCTTTGGTAGGATTTACTTTCGAAAGCCGCATACCCGCACGTAACAATAAAGAATAGCCAAACCTTTTCCATCTGGTTATGTCTCCATCATATAAAACATCAGTAGTAACCCTTGCTTTAGTAGCATCTAGGGCTGCTGAAGCAGTTTCCAATTCTGTTAAAATAGCCGTATAGATTGATTCCTGAGAGTCATAAATGGGAGTTGAGATGCCCGAGAGGAAATTTTTTCCAGCCTGATTGTAAGGTACATCTCCGTAGGTATCTGTCAATTGCATAAATGTATACGCATTCCAGATTCTGGCCATATTGTACAGGTTAGAACGAGCCGGAAGATCTTTGGTTTTTGCAATTACATCAGTCAACTCCTTTACATTACCTGTATAAAAATTATTCCAGTTTCCGGCAGCAACGCTACGGTTATCCTGATTAAAATTAGCTGCTGCACCCTGACCACTAAAAGGTGTGATCATTTGTTTCACAATGGTAGTTTCATAGCTCAAATTACCATAACCGGGTGCAGTATTAACAATTGCGGAATTTAATTGAAAAGAGGGATCCACTGATGTTAAAGCAATAGGGTTGACGTTCATTTCGTCAAAACCTTTATCACAGCTTACTAGTCCGAAAAAGACCAGAAAAATAGCTGAAACTCTTAGTTTATTTTTCATCTGTTTATTTTTTAGTATTTAATTTATCTACTAATAATCTCATATTGAATGTCTGGATCCTTTAAAACTTAACATTCAGATTGAATCCAATACTTCTGGTAATTGGCAAACCGGTTGCTTCCAATCCAATCAAATTGTCAGACGGTAAACCAGACTGTTCAGGGTGAATGTTATCAACCCATTTTTTTAATACGAAGACGTTATTTGCAACTCCATTCAAGCGCAATCCTTTGATAAATGAAAGTCTGGCTGGTATAAAACGAGTGAAATCATACCCGAGCGTAATTTGACGCAATTGCCAAAGTCCCGCATTGTAGACAAATTCTTCTGCAATATTTTGAGAACGAATAGTTTCATAATACTGCTGAAGTCCTGCTTTAGTTGCATTGACCTGACCATTTTGATTTACACCATTACCAAGAACTAAATTTTCTTCACGTCCTACCAAAGTTGATTTATGCAAACCATGGCGATATGCATTATGATTTGTTCCGGAAATCAATTTATGGCCTAATTTAAAGTCGACAAGGAATGACATTTCAACACCTTTTACAGTTAGACTATTGGATATACCACCAACCCAAACCGGTATGGCTGATCCAAATGCAATCTGAGTTGGAGTACGAATCGGGCGTCCATTACCAACATCAAACACTTGTCTTCCCTGTGCATCACGTAAATATCCAAAACCATACAATTGACCCATCGGCTGACCAACTACCTGACGAAGTTCGCCTGTAAAATCGGCAGTCCCAACGGTAATCTGATTATTAGCAGCCCCAGCGCCAAGCTCTAGCACTTCTGTTTTATTGTAAGAAGTATTTAGCGCAACATTCCAAAACACACTTTGAGTTCTGATTGGATTTATAGTAAGTAACATTTCAACTCCCTCATTTCT
>JBDNGV010000416.1:0-4611 GCA_041689125.1 Daejeonella sp. | reverse complement strand
TGGTGAAATATTAAGTTGTTTTAAAATCCAACTAATACTGTCATTGACCTGGCAATATTCGTCTGTCCCTAGGTTAAATATATTTACCTTGTCTGTAGACTTTTCAACTGCTATCATTATGGCAGAAATACAATCCCCAATATATAAGTATGACTTTCTTTGTTTTCCGTCTCCTAAAACTTGAAGAGTGGTTGGATCTGATAAAAGACTTTTATAAAAATCGAATACATGCCCATGCGAATATCTCTCACCTAAAATTGAAACAAATCTGAAAATCCAAACTTGAAAACCAAACCCTTCAGCATATGCTGATAGTAAAGATTCTCCCGATAACTTTGAAGCACCATACAGGGAAGTTTGTACAGGAAAAGGTGCATTTTCAGGAGTAGGAATAACTTCAGCTTCCCCATAAACAGAGCCGGTCGATGAAAATGCTATCTTTTTTATGCCATTCTCCCGCATTCCTTCAAGAACGTTGAACGTACCAATTGTATTCTGCTGTAGATCTCTTTCAGGATGATCTAGTCCAAACCTTACATCAGCATTTGCTGCAAAATGAAACACAAATTCCGACCCCCTCATAGCCTGCTTCAACTCATTTAGTTCAAGTATATCTCCTTGAATCAGTTTAAAGTTATCATTCAAATTTGCATTTTTCAAAAACTCTCGCTGACCTGTTGAGAAATTATCAAACCCTACAACACAATGTCCTTGAGACAATAAGTAATCTGCAAGATTGCTAGCGATAAATCCCGCAGCACCTGTAATAAAATAGTTCATAATGTTTTGGTTATATTCCGAAATTTCTAATCATTTTGTTTTGAAACAATCTCTGAAAAAAAACCAAAGGTTTCTTGTCCACATCTATTCCATGAAAATTTTTTAACTCGGTCGAATGATAATTCTGATAATTCAGTTCTTAACTGAGGTGAATCAATTAACTTCTTAATAGCTCTCGCAGTATCGTTCGGATCCAACGGATTAAAGTAAACCCCTGCGTTACCTAAAACCTCTGGCATGGGCCCTAGTTCAGAACAGGCGATTGGTAATCCTGAGGCCATTCCTTCCAAAAGAATGTTTGGCATATTCTCGCAACTGGATGCAAATACACAAAGATTACTTTGTTTGTATTTCGTGTGAAGTTCGCTATGTGATATGGGTCCCAAGTAATTGATTACTTCTTTAGCAGAATCAATTACTGAGAGTTTCCTCTTTAGTTTTTTTAAGGCAGGTGGGTACGATGGTCCAATCAGATCTAAAACTATTGGTATGCCTGATTTCCTCAGCAACATAACTGCTTCCGCCACATTCCATTGATGTTTATACATTTCTATAACAGACACATATAACAAACGAAATGGCTGTATTGTAGAATATTCTTCTATTGCGAATTGTTCCCTCGGACTTTCAAAAAACCTTTCACCAATTCCATGTGGAATAATTTTAGTTTTTCTGTATGCAATATTTGTCGACTTTGTAACAACTTGTTCAGCATAACGGGTTAAGAAAATTAATCCGTCAGCAACACGAAATGAATGAGATTGCGTAAATCGCAAAAAAATCATCTTTAACGTCTTGAGAGAAAATCCGTAGCGAAGTAATTCTTTCCATTCAAATGGAAGAAGGTTACGACTCATGGTGACAACAGGATGGAAATTTCCAGCATAGGCTCCTCCTGGAGCAAAAAGCAGTATACAGTTTTTAGATCTCACCAAATCGGACAATTTAAATCTTTGCCAGTAGATCCGGTAAATCAAGCTTTTTTCAAAGACGGGAAGATTACATTTAATTAACCATTCTTTATCCTCTACCTTGCTAAGGGTTTTATTATTGCTCCAGAGGTAAACGGTTTCAAATCCAAACTCAATTGGATTTATTGATTTTAACAACTCAACCAAATGGGTAACTCCACCTCCATCACGAATATTAGACGCATCAATCCCTAACTTCATTTAGCTTTAAAGCCCCTTCCTACCAGGTGACCCTCATGAAAAATTTCCACACCGGTAAATCCTTCGGTTTCAAACCATCTTTTTATTGTTCCAACTGTTTGTGGATTATCATATTCCGGAGCAAGCATATCAAACGTATCCAATAGAGCCCACTCTCGAAGCTGCAAATTATTTAAGGGATATATACCAGTGTAATCAGCCACTGGAATGGCCCTCTTAAGCAATCGCCCTATAACGGGCACTTTACCAAAAATTTGGCTGGTCTTTAACAATGCGGGGATCACTTTCTGTAAAAAATTAAACAATTTTTCTTTAGAGATCCTTTTAGTTACCGGACGTAACAAATATTTTGGATGCATGAGCGTTTGAAATCTTTTCCAGTACAAATCTACTACTAATAGTCCCCCTTCTTGTACATGAGAAGGGAGTGCCGCAAAAGCACCTTCTACGTCAGGCGTATGTTGCAATACCCCCAACGAGTAAACTATTGGGAAAAAATTTTTCACAAATGGAAGTGCGTATATGTCACCTTGTACAAGATGAAGATTGGGAAAGTGCTTTAGGTTAGAATAACTCGCGTCAACAGCGCTTGAATAGTCTAATGCCACCAGATTAGCTCCCGCCAATAGAGCAACCTCAGCAAAGCGGCCAGCCCCACATCCTATATCCAGTACCCATTTACCTTTTAGGTCGTTCGGACTTAATTTGGTAGCATTGTAAAATCGATTTGTTGATATTTTTTGGCCCGAAAAACTATCTAGCTGAGTTTTGCTAAACATGTTCCACTGCATACCAAAATTATCAGCATAGTTAGATTTGGGAACGAATCTCGGAATATAATCTCTTATGGGATATTTAATTGACGGATCGTCCTCAACTTCGAGCCACCCCGACTGGATTATATTTTCTCGATCATATACGGGATCTACCAATTTTAGCTTTTTATCTGTAGCAGGGCATCGCAATAACGGTATTAATTCAGAAACCATATGTCATTTTCGATAATTTATAACTCAATTTTATACTCATTTCTCCACAACTCAAATAAAACAAGCGCAAACAGACGTTCACTATTCGACAATCCCTTTTTTTGTTCTTGTAAGAGTTTTCCTGTGACCTTACGATCAAAAATGGCATTGCTAGACTGCAAAGTTTCATGAAAAAGATCACTCCAAGGGCCCTTATCTAACCAGTGTTTTAAAGGTATACTAAATCCCTGCTTCCTTTCCTTGTCAAAAGCTGAAGGAAGAACTCGTTCGCATAATTGCTTCAACAATATTTTCCTGTTCCCCGAAGTTGTTTTTAGACGTGACGGCACTTGACCAAATGCAAAATCGAGAATTCTGAAATCTAGGAATGGTGCTCTTACTTCCAGTGAGTTCATCATACTGGCACGATCCACTTTTACCAAGATGTCTTCTGAAAGGTAATTCTCAAAATCCATCCTTGTTACACGTTCAAGAAAATCACCTTTTCTCGGCATCCTATTGGATAATAACATTTCAGCCGTTGTGTGCCAATGATTGTTTGCACCCATTAGATCCATCCGAGTACGTTTGTCAAAAAATGATGCTACAAGTGGAACATCCTTTGTGAAATCAACTCCAAAAGCTTGTAACCAATTACGTCCTTTAAAACCTAAAGGCAAGAATCTAGGGATAGTAGAAGAGACTGAAGATCGCATGAAGCGTGGTAAAAGTCCGAATTTATTCTGCATCCATAGCAATCGACTATAATGTGGATAGCCTCCAAAAAGTTCATCCCCTCCATCTCCCCCAAGAGCAACAGTACAATGTTCTCTAATCAATTTACTAACCAAATAAGTTGGTATCATTGAAGAATCTGCCATAGGTTCATCGAATTGCCTGGCCATTGCTTCCAGAAGATCTGGATTTGCTTCATCAGCTTGTAATTCTAGATGCTGGGTATTAAAGTGCTTAGCTATTAACCGTGCATGTTCAGTTTCATCATATTTAGCGTAACCGGGAAAAGTGATTGTAAAGGTTTTAACTTTGGGAACTGTCCGGACGGCCATGGCCGTCACAAGACTAGAATCAACGCCACCGCTTAATAGCACCCCTATTGGAACATCTGCTATCATCTGTAGCCGTACAGAATCTTCAAGCAGGGTTTCAAGTCGATCAAGTATCTGCGAATCATTTTCAGATTCATTATTCTCCTGAAAGTCTGGGATACTCCAATAACGTGAAACCTTTAGATGGTTAGTTTCGATATCAAAAACCAGATAATGGGCGGGTGGAAGTTTATTAACCTTATCTAAGATACAAAGATCACCTGGTATATATCCCATTGCCAGATAGGCGTCTAAAGCGCTATAATTTATTTTTCGGGAGAATGAAGGGTCGGACATGAGCGCCTTTAGTTCCGAAGCAAAGCGAAGCTGACCATTTTCATGGGAGTAAAAAAGTGGTTTCTCTCCAGCTCTGTCTCTAGCAATGAAAATTTCCCTTTTTGTTTTATCAAAAAGAGCAAAGGCAAACATACCGTTGAAATGGCCGAGACATCCTATTCCCCACTCTTTGTAAGCATTCATGATAACTTCAGTATCAGATGCAGTGTGGAATATATGTCCCTTAACTTTAAGCTGACCTCTTAATTCCTGGAAATTATAAATCTCACCGTTAAAAATTATAACCAG
>JBDNGV010000415.1:0-12026 GCA_041689125.1 Daejeonella sp. | reverse complement strand
CGCAGGCGCCCGGGAGCAGTTTTGGATTATACTGCCGGACTCAAAACCTTAATTGCTGATATAACAGAGATGAACAGTATGTTTACACTCTTTGCCAATCCATATACCATTGCCGGCCTTCCTGGAATTGAAAAGGCAAAAACCATAATTGTGAATTATCAGAATTCAAATGAGGCACAGTGGGCTGCTTCAAAAGTAATTACCGGTGCACTGAAAGCTAGCGGGAAATTACCTGTTGCAGTAAATCCTGGTTATAAAAATGGTGCCGGATTGACTCAGAAATAACCTGTTTTTAATTCATTCAAATTGAAATCGTCTGTTTATACTAACCTTCGATCATTAAAAATAAACCTACCTAATATAGGTTTTTGGAAGTTTTAACGCAACTGTTACAAGCTTTCATACTAATTGCATCTGCCAAAAACCGTTACACGTTCACATGCTCTTGCCCCTAGCATTGAATCTCCGTTCTGATTTTTTGCTCCGCCCGAGGCGTATGATGCGGAATGCATAGTCAATGCCCACTTTTTTATTGCTTCAACCTTTGGAATTTAAATACCTGATTGATGAATAAAATCAATATTTTTATGATTCTATCCATAAATTGCCAGCCGTTCAATAAAATTCAAACCAGATCGAAAAATGTCTCAGCAAAAAGCCCTAAAATTAGTTCGTGCATCAGCAGGCTCGGGTAAAACCTTTGCCCTGACGGCGCATTATCTGGTTCTGCTTTTTAGCGGTAAGGCCAAGTACCGTGAAATTCTAGCTGTTACTTTTACAAATAAGGCCACCGCCGAAATGAAAGAGCGTATTCTTGGAGCGCTCGAAGAACTGGCCCGATCTGGTTATGAAAAATCGAAATTCAGCACTATCTTGAGGGAGACGTATCCGGATTTGGGAAATCAGGAGATCATGATCAAAGCATCAGAAATATATGCCGGCATACTTCATGATTACAGCCGCTTTTCTGTCAGCACAATCGATGGCTTTGTACAGCAATTGATTCGCAGTTTTGCATTTGAGTTAAACCTCGACAGCGGCTATAAGCTGGAAATGAATCATGAAAAAGTAAAGGATGAACTTGTCATAGCATTAAATCTTCAGCTTGAAAAAGATCCTGAACTACTGGAATGGGTTACCAGCCTTGCAATTGATCGTATCAGCGATGGTAAAGACTGGGATTATAACCGAACACTGAAAGATCTTGCCGGCGAAATATTTAAGGAGCGGTATTATCCTTTTCAGGAAGCCATGCAAGCTATGGACACCGAACAGACGAAGGAATTTAATGCCTTACGCAATCTGGTTAAAAATGGAATTAATTCCTTCAGTGGTAAGATCATTGAACTTACAAGTAGAATTAAGGAGATGTTTGATGCTTCAGGAATTGAATCAGGAGACTTGAATAATAAATCAAACAATCCGCTTTTAAAATTGCAAAAAATCATTCAGGGAGAATTTGTACGGGTTGACACACTCAGGAAGCTGCTGAATGATTTCGATCAATGGCCACATGGGGCATCGAAAGAGACAAGCAAGATAGAGCATTGTTATAATCAGTTAAACCCACTTTTGAATGAGTTGATAGCCTATTATGATGAGGGTAAAGAAATCTATAATACCTATCTGGCAATAAATAAGAACAGTTCATACCTTCGTTTAATGCAGCGGATGGCTGATCTTCTAAAGGATTACCGTTCAGAGAAGCGGGCATTGCTGATCTCTGACGCCCAACAGCTTTTGAGAGGCATAACAGGTTCTGATTCGGATAATCCATCCTTCATTTGGGAGAAAACAGGCAATAAGTTTAAAAACTTTCTATTTGATGAGTTTCAGGATACGAGTACTTTTCAATGGATGAATTTTTTACCCCTTCTAAAAAATGCCATCGCAGAAGGTTCAGAAGCCGGGCATTCTGCTCATCTGGTTGTTGGAGATGTGAAGCAATCTATTTACCGCTGGAGAAACGGCGACTGGCGTATTTTACACAGTAATTTGAAAAAGGATCTGCTTCAGAATAATATAACTGAAGAGAATCTGATATATAATCGCAGAAGCGCTGAAAATATCATCGGTTTCAACAATTTTCTTTACAGTAGGTTACCTGCCATTTTACAGCAGAGTTTAAATGATGTTTTTGATGAATTAGCCCCTGAACACTTACATAATTCTTGGGAACAAGAAAGTAGCAGCCTGATTGAGAAGGCTTATGAGGGAAGTCGTCAGGAAATAACAGATCAAACACTATCCGGAGGGAAAATCGAAGTAAAATTCTTTTCAAAGAAATCCAGATCCTTTTCAACTGATGAGCAAAATGAAGAAGAGGAGCATTCTGAAGCAGCAGCTTATACCATAGAAAAACTGACCGGGCTTTTAAAACAGGGTGTCTCTATGAAGGATATTGGTATTCTTGTACGTACAAATCGTGAAGCTGTAGAGATTCTTGATTGCATTTTTCAAAAAGCTAATCAGGATATGCTGACTGAGGCTGCCGGGAAATCCTTTCAGGTAATTTCAGGGGATGCATTGAAGATAATGAATAATCCGGCAGTTGCTTTATTACTTTGTACCTTCAAACTCCTGACAACCAGAGAATCAGAATGCGGAATTTTTAAAGCAGAATGTGCGCGGCTCTGGACTCAGATTCTAAATCCCGATGATTTACGGATCAGATTAAACAGTAATCATTGGATGAATATGGCTTCAGGCCCGCTTTCTACAATGGATGATATATTGCCCGCTGAATTATGTTCCGGCTTAAACTTCCTCAGACACTTGCCTGTAGGTGAATTAACAGAGAAACTGATTAATATTTACCAGCTAGGAAATGCTGATTCTGGAAATTTAATTCCTTTTCTTCTTGCCTTTAGGGATCAAGTTGCAGTGTTTGCAGCTGCCGGGGATCAGGGAATTGGTGCATTTTTAGAATGGTGGGATAATGAAGGCTCGGGAAAGGCACTGCCTTCTTCAGAAAGCCAGGATGCGGTTCAGGTAATGACCATTCATAAATCAAAAGGCCTGGAATTCAAAGCGGTGATTATTCCTTTTCTCAGTTGGAATCTGATAGCATCCTCGAATGGACTTCAAAAAAATATTTTGTGGGTTAATGCTCAAGCTGCTGGTTTTGAGAAGTTTAAATCTCTTCCTGTAGACCTTAGTAAAGGACTTGCATCAACCGTTTTTGCCGGCGATTACTTTGAAGAAGTTATGCTTGGTTACATGGATGTAATCAATACCATGTACGTGGCAACAACCAGAGCAAAAGATTATCTCTGTTTGATTTGCCCTAATGTTCCTGCTAAGAAAAAGGATGGGAAAGACAGCGAAGTGAAGAATCTGCAATCGATACTTTCAGGCTTGTTTGAGAATGGAGATACCGGGGATTTGCTTTTTGAATCAGACGATAGGCATTATTTTATGGGGGAGCTTCCGGCCATGAAACCCGATAATGAGATAAATTTAGAACATGAATCTTTACGAATTCATAAATATCATGTGAATGAAAAGCTTACTGAACGATTCAAACGAAACAGTATGAATGAGGATTCCTGGTTTAATGCTAAACAGCGGAAGGGGATTGTGATGCATAAATTATTGGAAACCTTAAGTGGCACTGAAGATTTGGATAAACTGATCTCTGAAAAGGTTCAGGAGGGATTTATCAGAGAAGCAGAGAGGGAGGAGATTAAACAGGCTGTCAGTGATGTTCTGGTCCAAGAAGAAATCAAGTATTGGTTCAAAACAGCCGAATCAGTTATCAGCGAAAAAGATATGATAATTGATTCAGGCACTGTAAAAAGGCCGGATAAACTCTTTGTTTTCGGTAAGAGCGCTGTTCTTTTAGATTTTAAATTCGGCGCTCAAAACAATAAATATATTTCAGATATCAGCCTTTATCGCGATAATCTGATGAAAATGGGCGAATTTGAGAAGGTGGAAGCTTATTTATGGTATGCACAGGATTGTAAACTACAGAAAGTCTGATCATGGGGAATCAATCATCGGATAAGTTTCTGTACAGGGTTGCAGAAGATCTTTTAAACCGTTTCGGAAAGGATCTTCAGGATGTTGCAATTGTATTTAATAATAAAAGACCGCAATTATTTTTAAGGAAGTATCTGGCTGAAATTAGTGGCAAGCCAATCTGGAGTCCTCGTTTTTATACAATCCAGCAGTTCTTCTCTGAATCAACTGGTTTAGTTTGTGCATCCCAGTTGAAGCAGTTCTTTATACTTTATTCTGAATACAATCTTCTGTTGAAAAAGGAAGGAAAAGAATCAGTAAGTGCCGATGTTTTTTATCCTTTGGCAGAGGTCATTGTTTCTGATTTTTCACAGATCGATTATTACATGGCCGACCCGCTTAAGGTTTTTAACCTGATAGGCAGTATCGCTGAATTGGAGCAGCAGTTTCCGAATTTTGAACAAGAGCAACTTGCTTTTATGGAGAGTTTCTGGTCATCTTTTTCTCAACAAAAGCAGAACAAGGTTCAGGAAAAATTCATTGAAATGTGGCAACGGATGCCTCAGCTTTATCAAAATTTCCATGCAAGGCTTGCTGAACAAGGGCTAGTTAGCAGTGCAAAGATGTACCGTAACCTTGCTGAAGGGTTAGATTCTGATCCGGTATTTCTAGATCAGTTCAGCCATATTGTCTTTGTAGGCTTTAATGCATTATCAAAGGCTGAGGAGATTTTGTTCAAATCCTGGCAAGATGAAGGCCGAAGTTCATTTTATTTTGATGCTGATGAGCATTATTTTAATGATAATATTCAGGAAGCGGGGCATTTTATTAGGAGAAATATCAATACGGTTGGTCTTGAAAACCAGTTTGCGATAGACAAAAACCAGATTAATAATCCTGAGAAGGAATTTACAATCATACAGGCTTTAGGTAAAATAGCACAAGGCAAATTGTTGCGCGAACTGTTGCCAGGAATTTCAGACAAGAATAATCCTGCTTCAAAAGCGATTATTCTGGCCGATGAGAGTCTCTTGCTTCCGGTACTCCAAACTGTGGATGATGAGAGTCTAAATATTACCATGGGCTACCCTTTTGAACAATCGGCAGTTTTTGGTTTATGTGATCTCTGGTTCGATATTCAGGAAGAAATAGCGTCAGGCGATAAGATTTCCATTGCTTATCCCAAAGTCCTGACTTATATTTTCAACCCCTTGGTTGCTACTGGCATTGAGCAGAGAAATAAGATACATCAAGAGATTATTGAAGAAAAGAAAGCCAGATTTAAGCTTCAGGATCTTAGGAATACCGGTAAAATCGCCGGACTTACCTTTAGTCCGTTTGAAAACCCTATCGATTCAATTCGAAACCTAGGAAGTTTACTTTTGTTGATCTCAGAACAGATTGCAGATCTGCGTAAGCTGGAAAGTTTGCTGATTGCCGAGGCGGTTAAAACGCTGAATATACTCTCCGATAGCTTTGCAGAGCTTAGAAATTATGAGGTGATGGCAGATATCAAAGCAGGATTTGTTTTAAAAACCATTAGAAGAGCTCTATCAGGACTTACAGTGCCTTTTGATGGAGAGCCTTTGTCTGGATTGCAGGTTATGGGTCTACTCGAAAGCCGTTGCCTTGATTTTGATGAACTAATTATTCTAGGAATGAATGAAGGTGTGCTTCCCAAAGTTAGTATTACACCATCATTTATCCCAGATAGTGTTAGAAGAGCTTTCGCATTACCCGTTCTGGAAAATCAAAACTCCATTTTTGCTTATTTCTTTTATCGACTGCTGCACTGTGCTAAGAAGATTACATTGGTTTATAATGGCATCACAGATGAGAAAACCAGCGGAGAAGTGAGCAGGTTTTTAAAGCAGCTTGAATTTGAAACTTCATGCAGGTTCACTCATGTTTTACAGCAGAATCAGCCAATTGATAATTCTGCCCATCAGATTATAGAAGTTGAGAAGACCGGACCAGTATTGGATAAACTTCGGACGTATCTAAAAAGAAATTCTGAAAGTAAATACGATAAAAAGATCTCTGCCTCGGCGTTTACAGATTATGTCACCTGCCCGCTGAGATTTTTTTTCGGGAAAATAGCAGGTCTGGCAGAACCAAAGGATTTGCCGGACGAGATCGGTCCGCATACGGTGGGAACCATGCTACATACTGTGATGGAAAGTTTCTATCGTGATTCGATAGGGAAAGAAGTAACTGCAGACTATATCAGGCAACGTGAAAAATTACTACCGGAAATGGCCAAAGCGGCTATGATTACTGAACTTAAACTGGATCCGGCTTATGAACTTCAACAAAGTGCACTTCAACAGATCATTATAAAAGTAATTGAGCAATATGCCATGAAAGTACTGCGGTATGATGAGCAGATTGCACCTTTTATAATTAAGGAATTAGAGAACAGAGATTCATATACCCCTTTATTTACCATTGAAGTTGAGGGAAAGGAAGAGCAAGTCAGGCTTATGGGAATTATTGATAGGGTTGATGTTCATTTAAATAAAACGCGGATTGTAGATTATAAAACCGGCAAAGATCAGTTAAAGTATACTGACTTCGATGCTTTGTTTGATGAAGAGGGCAAAGGTCAGAATAAGGCCCTCCTGCAAACGCTCTTTTATACTTTTGTTTATGAGAGAGCTAGAAATGCAAGCCAAGTGGAACCGCATCTTTATACAGTGAGAGATTTCAAGGAAGGAACCCAGTTTATTGAAAAGGGAAATGGCAAGTTGATTTTGGCAGATGAGAACCTGGTAGGTCTTAAAGACCAGTTTGCTGTGCGATTGAAGGAAAAACTTGCTGAATTGTTTGATCAGTCAATACCTTTCAGACAAACTATTAATATAGAGAGCTGCACTTATTGCTCATTTAAGGAGATTTGCCAAAGGTAGAATTTTTAGAATGGGGGATTTTCCCATCACTATTATACCCAAAGTTCCGGGATTAGTTCTTAATATTAGAATCTTAAGATTCATGAGTTTATTTAAAAACTTAATATTCTTTTTTGTCCATTAACATTAGTTTTTTATCAATCCTGCCTGAAAGACGGCAGACGAGGTAAATTGTTGCAATTTTTTTGTAATAATGCTGATTCCCAAGTACTGATTGGCATTGATTTTCAAACATTAAATATATATTTGCGTTCGAAAATTGATTTTACACATGAGAGAAATACAATACCGAGAGGCACTTCGTGAAGCATTAAATGAAGAAATGCGTAAGAACGATAAGATTTTTTTAATGGGTGAAGAAGTTGCCGAATATAACGGAGCATATAAAGTAAGTCAGGGAATGCTCGAAGAGTTTGGGCCTAAACGGATTATTGATACCCCGATTGCAGAATTAGGTTTTACCGGAATCAGTATTGGTGCAGCAATGAACGGACTTAGTCCAATTGTTGAATTCATGACCTTTAATTTCTCGTTGGTTGCAATTGATCAGGTGATCAATACGGCAGCAAAAATCCTAAGTATGAGTGGAGGTCAGTTTTCCTGTCCGATTGTTTTCCGTGGCCCAACAGGAAGTGCAGGTCAGTTAGGTGCTCAGCATTCTCAGAATTTTGACAGCTGGTATGCAAATTGCCCGGGATTAAAAGTTGTTGTTCCATCAACACCTTATGATGCGAAAGGATTATTGAAACAGGCGATTCTGGATCCTGATCCTGTAATATTCATGGAATCGGAAGTGATGTACGGAGATAAGGGTGAGGTGCCCGAAGAAGAATACTATCTGCCGATAGGTAAAGCAAATATTGTTAAAGAAGGAACTGATGTAACCATCGTTACATTTGGAAAGATGCTTTCAAGAGTGGTTATGCCTGCAATTGAAGTATTAAATAAGGAAGGTATTAATGCCGAAGTGATCGACCTGCGTACCATTCGCCCGATAGATTATGACACAGTCATCAATTCAGTTAAGAAAACCAACCGTATGGTTTTTGTTGAAGAAGCATGGCCATTAGGTTCAATCGCCACTGAAGTAACTTTCAAAGTTCAGAAAGATGCATTCGATTACTTGGATGCTCCTGTTCTGAGAGTTGTATGTGCTGATGTACCACTTCCTTATGCACCAACCTTAATTAAAGAATCGCTTCCAAATGCAGAACGTGTAGTTGCTGCTGTAAAAAGCGTACTTTATAAAGAAGCATAGAATATTTCAAATCTAAATAAGAGCCCGGATTTAATCCAGGCTCTTATTATTAAAGCGTAATTTGACGTTTAATACTTTCTTCGAGTGAGATCAGAGTCTCAGTCCGCTGAATGCCCTTTACACCCTGTATACCTTCATTAAGTACCTGTCTTAAATGGTTGGTATCCCTGCATATGATCTTAGCAAACATACTGTATGAGCCCGTCGTGTAATGCAGTTCTACCACTTCTTTGATTTTTTTGAGGTTTTCAACAGCGTCTTTATATTGTGAACCCTTTTCGAGATAGATACCTAAGAAGGCACATACATCATAGCCAATCTTTTGTGGATCAATGATCAGATGCGAACCTTTTATAACCCCCATATCCTGCATTTTTTTCATCCTGACATGAATGGTTCCACCCGAAACGATTAATTTCTTCGCAATTTCCGTGTAAGGAATCGTTGCATCTTCCATTAATGTGCATAATATCTGTGTGTCAAGATTGTCAAGTTCGAAATTTTGGCTTCTGTTTTCCATTTTAATTATACAATTATTAATAATTACGCAATATAATTATTATTTACGTAATAATTAAAATAGTTTATTAAAAAATTTGTAATAAATAAGGAATGTTCTACATTCGTATTAAGCAATTGCTATGCGATTGTTTACTCACTGTAGGGTGGTGAAATTTGGCAGACACACCTCCTCGTCTCGGTGGCGAAGATCTGGGAAATACCTTAATTGGGAAATAACTGCTTCGTGAAGGTTCGACTCCTTCCCCTACAGCAAACCTTATTCAACAGGTTTATAATTGGTTAGTTTAAATAAGCTCCTGCCCATCAGGAGCTTATTTTATTTAAAGCTATTCTGTTTTAGGTTCAATTTTGAAGTCCCTCATAAATTAGCAGGTTTTAAATTTTAACTTAAAAAAATCATAAACAATTATAAATATGGCAACCAAAAATTATATTTAATATTAAAATTGTAAAAATTAAAATAAATTATTAAAAAAATTGCAATGAATAAGAAGTTTACTTACATTTGTATCAAGCAATCAGAAATAGATTGTTAACACACTGTAGGGTGGTGAAATTTGGCAGACACACCTCCTCGTCTCGGTGGCGAAGATTTGGGAAATACCGTAAAGGGAAATAACTGCTTCGTGGAGGTTCGAATCCTTCCCCTACAGCAAACCTTATTCAACAGGTTTATAATTGGTTAGTTTAAATAAGCTCCCGCCCATCAGGAGCTTATTTTATTTAGGGGAAATTGGTAGACTGAAGTTCAGGATAACTTTTAGAGTAAGTTTGACATCCGGTTGTCCAAGCTTGTTTTACTTAGACAGAAGCTTAACCATCCTGCAGCTGCATAGTATTAAGGAAGAATTTTTTGTGTTAACCTAAAATAGGCTGCATTCATAATACCACTGCCCCTGCAATTTAAACGGGATCGAAGCGACAGCTTTTTGCCGCTTGTTATTTTCATCTAAAAAACCAAAACTCATGGCAAAAACCAAAGCGCAGAGCCCGACTGAAATACCCCGATAGGCAGAAGCCCTGCTTTCCAAAACAATCCTGTTTTCGAAACCTACCTTGTCCAACGTCATACCAAGTTGTGGAACCTTCTAAAAAGTTATATAGTCTTCCAATTAGGAGCAAAATTTCCTTGTCAATATCGAAATTACTATCATTATAATCTAAGGTAAATTATCAATATTGAATTAAATTACTATAATATTTAAACTTTCAATAAAAATTAAAATAAATCATTAAAAAATTTGCAAAGAATACTACTTATACTTACATTTGTTTTAAGCAATCAGAATTGATTGTTAACATACTGTAAGGTGGTGAAATTTGGCAGACACACCTCCTCGTCTCGGTGGCGAAGATTTGGGAAATACCTTAATTGGGAAATAACTGCTTCGTGAAGGTTCGACTCCTTCCCTTACAGCAAACCTTATTCAACAGGTTTATAATTGGTTAGTTTAAATAAGCTCCTGCCCATCAGGAGCTTATTTATTTAATGAGTTTTCAATTTTATAATTCCCCATATTCACTTCTGAAAAATAGCTTGACTATATATTCATTTCAACTCTTAACTTTAGAGCTTACTATGAAATCAAGAATCCTGGTTTTTGCGGTCTGCTTTATTCTTCCATTACTCATCTTAACTGCATGTGTAAAAGATGACAATGTACCTATGCCAAAGAGTACGGTATCAAGACTGTATGTTTCAAATGCCGATACAGATGCCGCTGTCAACAATACCTTAATATTTGATCCTGCCGATCAGCCTAAATTTACCGAGCCTTATAAATTCAATTCTCAATTAGCTGATGGCAATGGAATTTTATTTGATCCTTTTTCTGGTGTTGTATATCAGGTTAGCCGATTGAATAAAAATATTAGATCCTTTAAGGTGAATACTGATGGGAGCCTTGTAAGCAAGGGTTCATTTATACATGAGGGATTATTGAGTGCGCGTGAAATGGCCTTTGATCGTTCACGCGATATGTTGTATATATCAAGTAATATAGATAGTGCCATTTATGTATATAATAGCGTAAGCACACTTAAGGGCACTGTGCTGGCCGATAAGAAACTAAAGCTCAATGGCCAGCCCTGGGGAATTCATCTCGATAATGACCGGCTTTTTGTGGTGATTGATCAAACCAGAGCCGAGGTACAGCTATTTGAAACTGCCTCGGCATTGGTTGTAGGGCCAGTCCTCCCTACCAAGAAAATCACGGTAGCCGGAGCTAAGCGACTTCATGGTATCACCTATTCAGCTTCTAGGGATATTTTGATCCTGACAGATATAGCCGAAGCAACTGCATCGGGTTTTGATTCTGATGGTTCCATTCATATCATTACAGAAGCTGGTTCAAAATTTACGGTTTCTGGTGCTCTGATCGCACCTTCAAAAACAATAAAAGGGGCTCTCACCGGTCTTGGTAATCCGGTTGATGTAGCTTGGGACGATAGAGAAGGTAAAGATCTGATCTATATTGCTGAAAAGGCAAGGCGTAAAATTCTTGTCTTCAGATATTCCGCAACAGGTAACATTGCTCCTTCAGTAATTGCAGATTTGGGCAGCAGCCCGGAAGCAATTTACATCGATGCACGTTAAGTGTAATTTGAATTGTTATTACTGCGGGTTTTTTCTTTACTTTAAAAATAAATTAAAAAGATATGTATTCTACTTTATTTGGCTTACACTCCGGACTTCGATATATTGTTCTTTTACTATTAGTCCTTGCTTTATTATTGGCCATAGTTGGATTATTTGCTAAGAAGCCATATACTCAAACCAACCGCAAAGTGAATCTATTTGCGATGATCTTTACACATACCCAGTTTCTGGTCGGATTGATCCTTTATTTTTACAGTCCGCTGGTAAATTATTCCAATATGGGTGTAGCTATGAAAGATACAATGACACGTTATTGGACAGTAGAGCACTCAGTGATGATGTTATTTGCAATTGTACTAATTACAGTAGGTCATTCTCGTTCTAAGAAAGCGGCTGATGGATTTAATAAACACAGATCGATTGCTTTATACTACGGTTTAGCAGTTTTAGTTATTTTGGTGGCAATTTATCAAAGTGGACGCCCAATTTTTGGATAAACAAACACTGAAAAAATTTGCATTGTCAAATTTCTTTATATTTTTGTGAAGGATGAATATTAAACAAAATACAGCGAATTGGTGGTGCACTACAGAAAAGGGCACAGGGAACAGGTATTTTGATCAATTTTAATCAAGCAAAACCTTGAAAATATAAAACCCGACGCCCTGAGACGTCGGGTTTTTTTATGGTCTGTGATTGCAAAAATAGGATTTCGGATCAGACAAAATAAATGATTATGAAGAAATATAAATTATACACTTCCCACAGAAAATTG
>JBDNGV010000414.1:0-16997 GCA_041689125.1 Daejeonella sp. | reverse complement strand
TGAAAGTACTCCTACAAGAACACAGCCAACTACCCGTCCTGCCCGAGTTGATCAGAGACCACCAGCTAGAACAACTCAACCAGAACGAATATTTACTGCACCAACACGTCAGGATAATGGTTCAGGTTCAAGAAGTTCACAACCATCTAATAGCGGAGGTGGCAGTAGTAGTGGGTCACGTCCATCAAGAGGAAATTAAGAAAGATACTTTATGAAATTTAGAGTTTTAATCTCTTTGGCAGTCATGGTGGCTGCTACAGGTGAACTACATGCCCAGTATTCTGAAGATGCGTTACGATTTTCAAGATCACAGTGGGGAAGCACCGCGAGGTTTAAAGCGATAGGTGCACAAACAGGTGTCGGAGGAGATTTAAGTTCTGTTGGAGGAAATCCAGCTGGCATAGGATTATTTTCAGGTTCTGAACTGAGTTTTACACCTGAATTTAACGGCTATAATAACGGTTCAAATTATCTTGGCCAGCAAACAATAACAAGAGGAGGTAAATTTGGATTGGCTAATGCCGCTGTTGTTTTTCATTCAAGGGTTTCAAAACCTAAAGGTGCGAAACTTGATCAGGGATGGATAAGTTTTAACTTCGGTTTGGGATATAATCAAACCCAAGGATTCGACAATAGTGTCGGTTATAAAGGAACAAACCCAAAAAATTCAATTGCAGATTATTTTTCAGAATCAGCTACCAATATTTTCGGAGCACCCAATACGCTTCAATCAGGCTCCCTAGAACGAATGGCGTATGATAATTATTTAATTGATTATGATCGACCAGGCCGATATTATTTCCCAGCAACAGATGTCAATAATGTGCAGACCAAAAATGATCTGAGATTTGGCCGGCAATCTGAAGTTAATTTAAGTATTGGTGCTAATTACAGCAATAAATTCTATGTAGGTGCGAGTGTTGGAATTGCAAATATAAATTATAACACCAATGATACATATATTGAAAAAGGGTTTAATGTGACCGAAAGGAATGATTATGAACTCTCCTACCGTCAATCACAGCTTACTAAAGGTTCAGGAATCAATGGAAAGATTGGTGCTATATATAGGCCGATCCCGAATATTCGTTTAGGAGCAACATTAGAAAGTCCGACTTGGTATACTATTGACGATAGCTATTCGGAAGGTTTGGATACAAAATATGGTAAAAATAGAGTCGATTCGCAGTTTGTTAATGATGATGAGTTTTATGATTTTACCTATACATTACGAACACCATTAAAAGTCAGCACAGGTATTGCTTACTTCTTTGATGATAAGGGATTTATTTCTGTAGATATTGATTATGTAGATTATTCCACTATTAATTTTGCAGCTGCAAATACCGGCGACATGCAGGTTATTTCTGATAACAACGAAGCAGTATTATCAAAGTATACTGACGCTATTAACTTTCGCATTGGTGCAGAATACAAAATAGATAAGCTGATGCTTAGAGGGGGTTATGGATTACAGGGAGATCCTTATGTTCCAATTGAAAATAAAAGTTTTAACATCAGTACTTATAGCGGCGGGCTTGGTTATCGCATTAATAGTTATTATATCGATATGACTTACCAGAAAGTAACATCAAACTCTGAGCGATGGCCATATTCACTAAATAATACACCTACATCTATTGCAAATATTAAAAACAGTAGGAATAATGTATTCTTGACGGTAGGAACTAGGTTCTAATTAATCAAAAAAAACCGCCTTCTGGCGGTTTTTTTTGATTAATTCTTTCCTACAAATGACCGCAGCATCCAGTTGTTTTTTTCTTTAAACTGCATAAATGAATTGATAAGATCACTAGTTCCTTCATCTCCTGCTTTTGAAGCTAAGGTCATAATCTCACGTTCCATTTCAATCAGCTTACTAAAATCATCCATGATTGCCAATACCATGTCATTATCCTTCATCCCAATGGTATCGATCTCTTTCAGCTTCGAGATGTTTATATAATCTGTAAAGGTACTATAGGGTGATTTTCCAATAGTCAATATTCTTTCTGCAAGTTCATCAATGGTTAACTGAGCATTAGTGTAAAGTTCTTCAAATTTTACATGAAGAGTAAAGAAATGCGATCCCTTCACATTCCAGTGGCAGCCTCTTAACTTTTGGTAGTGCATATGGTAATTTGCAAGTAAATCATTTAAATGATCTACAATAGGCTTTACTTCTTTTTCTTGCAGACTTATTTCTTTTGCGTTCATATGATTTGGGTTTTATTTATTTAAGCTGAAAACTTTACAATTTTCATGCCTGAATGATTTAATGTAATTTAGACTAATAAAGTCCTTTTAATAAAAATTATTTAATATTGTTTTTCATGATCCTGAATAACTATAAATTAACCCAAATATTGTCCGAAAAGTTTGAGGGGATTATTTGGAAAATTGTGCTTAATGAAAAATATGGCTTAATTGCAATTGAAAGCCGTGATACGGAATTAAGACAAACTGCCTTTAGCGTTATAAATTACACTACTGGAGAAACCCTATTTAAACAGAAGGTTTTTGAAGAACCTTGGGACCTCAATCTAGCTTATATTGCAGAGAAGAACCTAATTATAACAGCATATGGTCAGGCAGTAAGCCCGGAAAGCAAGGGCATCATTTCTATTCATATCCAGGATGCTGAAGTACAGTGGGAGCATTATAATTTAACATTAAATTGGGCCAATAACGATGGTTTGCAGGTCTATGATCCAAGAATCAATCCAAGAAGATATTTTTGGATTAGTTACAAAAAGGGTGAACCAATTGAAGAACCGGATCATATAAGTCCGGAAATGAATGCCTTATTATTCCCACAATTAATAGATTCTTTTGTTATTCCTAATTTTATTTTAAGAGAGGAGCTTATTGGTGAAACCTCGGTATTAGTATTTCAGAATTTGACAATCATTAGTTTTCATGAAAAAAAGAAAAATAATATCCAACAGAGACTACTTGTTTATCAGGAGGATAGCATTTTACTTGATGAAATATTGATCAGGGATATACAAAAACTACAACCTGAATCGTTCTTTACACAAAAAAACCTCTTGTTCTATATCCGGAATAAGAATGAAATAGTTTCATATTTAGTATAATTAAATAATTTTAAAATCCTAATTAATGCTGAGACGATTAGTTTTGTCAATTTGTATTGCCATAATCTCAATTAATGCGAGTGCATCAATAGATTCAATCAATGTTGAGGAGTTGAATGGTTATAAGAATATTGTACATAAAGTAGAGGCAAAAGAGAGTTATTATTCCATTGCCAGAAAATATAGTGTAAATCCGCAGGCGGTTATTCAATTCAACAGTAACCGGTCTTTACAGATAGGTACTATTATAAGGGTTCCAACCGAAAGACCATTTATTGAGTCAAATAACAAGAAACCTCAAACAAGCACCAATTCCAAAGTTGCAGTTATAGAATACAAAGTTGGTGCTCGTGAATTTTTAGGAATGATTGCAAGAAAGTTTAATACTACAATTGAAGATCTGAAAACTCTAAATAACTTAACTAGCAACAATTTGGCAATCGGACAGATCATAAAGGTTCCTTATGGAACTGCTCCTCAGGAACAGCTTGCCCCTCCGCCTTCAGCTCCACTTGATACAATAATGGTCAGTTCCAAAAACCAGACTATTCAAATTGATAGCAGCAAAAATGCCAGTGATCGCCTTAAGTTACCACCCGCGAGATATGGTTTAAGAGAGGTTAATGAACGCGGTGTGGCGATCTGGATGGCAGATGATAATCTTGATGGAACCAAAATGCTGGCATTACATCGAACTGCGCCGATTGGAACCATTATAAAAATTACAAATCCAATGACCGGCAAAAGCACCTTTGCAAAGGTTGTAGGAAAATTCACTGAGAATGAATCAAGTAAAGACGTTATTATTGTAGTAACTAAAGCAACTGCTGATTTGATCGGGGTTATGGACAAACGATTTCAGGCATTATTAGTATATGGTGTTCCTAATGAGTAATAAACCTTTTGTAATTGGCATAGCAGGTGGAAGCGGTTCAGGTAAAACATTTTTTCTAAAATGTTTTTTGAATCATTTTAATGAAAAGGAAGTCTGTCTGCTTTCACAGGATGATTATTATTTCAGAGTTGCCCATAATATGACTGCGGAGGAAAATAAATTTTATAATTTTGACCATCCATCAACCATTGATAATCAGCAGTTTATTAGTGATATTAAAAAGCTGATAAAAGGCGAAACAGTCTATCAGAAAGAGTATACATTTAATAATCCAAATGCTGAGCCAAAACTATTGGAGATAAAACCTGCACCGATCATTATAGTTGAAGGTTTATTCATTCTTCATTTTAAGGAAATTGCAAATCTGCTTGATCTGAAAATATTTATTGATACCCATGAAGAAATTGCCTTACAGCGCCGTTTAAAAAGAGATCTTATTGAGCGTGGTTATCCTGAAGATGATGTAATTTATAAATGGGAGAACCATGTTGTACCGGCATACAAGGATTATCTTTTACCGCATAAGGATCTTTGTGATGTGGTTATTCCAAATAACACCCATGTTGCTGAAGATATTATCAAGGTTACCTGTGAGATATCGGATAAATTACGAACAAGCGTACTTTCGCAGCAATTAAGCTAAATCTGCATTTCAGGAATTTCGCCATCTATAATTAGCTTTCCGGCTGTAGCATTGCATATTTCTTCAAGGCTAACTCCTGGGGCGCGTTCCAAAAGTCTGAATCCACCTTCCGCTGCTATTTCAAGGACTGCAAGTTCGGTAACGATTTTTTTAACACAGTTTACCCCGGTAAGAGGAAGTGAACATTCCTTGAGTAGTTTACTCTCTCCGTCCTTATTTACATGTTGCATAGCTACAATGATGTTCTTAGCTGATGCCACAAGATCCATTGCTCCACCCATCCCCTTAACCATTTTTCCGGGTATTTTCCAATTGGCTATATCGCCATTCTCCGAGACTTCCATTGCTCCTAAAATCGTGAGATCAACCTTCTGTGAACGGATCATGCCAAAGCTCATGGCTGAATCGAAAATTGCCGAGCCAGGCAAGGTGGTTATAGTCTGTTTGCCAGCATTGATTAGATCAGGATCCTCTTCTCCATCAAAAGGAAAAGGCCCCATGCCCAACAATCCATTCTCGGACTGTAATACAACATCAATCCCTTCGGGAATGTAATTTGCTACAAGAGTTGGAATCCCAATACCCAGGTTTACATAAAATCCATCCTTTATTTCCTTAGCGATACGTTTTGCTATTCCGGTTTTATCAAGCATTTAATTTGTCTATTTGTTAATTAGCTAATTTGTCTATTTTCTGACAATATTAATAAGATTGTATTAATGCAGGTAATAATGTTGAATTGACAAATAGCCAAATAGTCTCATTGTCAAATTCTCTCTCTTACCGTCCTCTGTTCTATCCTCTTTTCATAATTCGTTCCCTGAAAAATTCTATGTACATAGATTCCTGGAGTATGGATATGATCGGGATCAAGTTCACCGATCTCTACTAGTTCTTCGACTTCAGCAATTGTAATCTTACCCGCCATAGCCATTACGGGGTTAAAATTACGAGCAGTTGAACGGAAGATCAGGTTACCGGCTGTATCACCTTTCCATGCCTTTACAATGGCAAAATTAGCGTCAAAAGCCATTTCCATTAGATAATCTTTGCCGTCAAAATTACGAACTTCTTTACCTTCTGCCACTTCTGTACCTACACCTGCAGGGGTAAATATGGCAGGCATCCCATAACCTGATGCCAAACAGCGTGTCGCTAAAGTGCCTTGAGGAATTAGTTCCACCTCCAATTCAGCACTAAGTAGTTGTCTTTCAAATTCAGCGTTCTCACCTACATAGGATGAGATCATTTTCTTTACCTGTCTTGTCCTTAACATTAGTCCGATTCCGAAATCATCAACACCGGCATTATTAGAAATGCAGGTCAGTTGGTTAACACCTTTCTTGACTAATGCATTGATGCAATTCTCAGGAATTCCACACAGGCCAAATCCTCCAAGCATTAAGGTCATCCCACTCTCAATGTCTCTTATTGCCTCATCGGCATTTGCCACTACCTTGTTGATCATATTTTGTTTTTGGAATGCTGAAATTACTAAATCAGAGCTAGTTTACAGCAGATTTATTTTTTTTTAAGAACAATAATTTTATCGTTTGAACCATTGCTTGTGGCTACAAATACCCTGCCGTCCGGTGCTGTACAAACATCCCTAAGCCGACCATATGTATTTCTGAAAATCTCTTTAGTCTCTTCTATTTTATCATTATTATTATTAAACTTTAGCTGATAAAGGGTTTGATCCTTTAAAGTTGAAAGGATTAATGAATTCTTCCATTGTGGAATAGCATCATTATTATAAAAATCCATCCCGGATACAGCTAGGGTTGGTGTCCAACTTTTTAATGGCTCCACGACATTGTTTGAAGTGCAAAACAATTTTTCTCCACTTTCATTACAAAAGCCATTTACGTTAGGCCATCCATAATTTCTGTTCTTCAGAATTAGGTTTATTTCATCATCAGTACTTGGCCCATGCTCAGAACTGAAAAGATTTTCTTTAATAAAAACCAAACCCTGAGGATTCCGAAGTCCAAAAGACCATACCGGGTTCGAATTTATTGGATTATCAACTGGAATAGAACCATCCAGATTTAACCGAAGTACTTTTCCGCTTAGTGAATTAATGTTCTGTGATGATGCCTGATTTGAAGCATCTCCGGTAGTGATAAAAAGTTTGAGATCAGAACTGATCAACAGGCGGCAACCATTATGAATATTTGATGCAGGAATATTATCCAGAATAATAATTGGATTGATTAATGTGGTACCGTTATATGTATACCTGACAACTTTCTCTGTGTAAATTCCAGCTTTATCGTAGTTATAAGCAAGAAATACTTGAGAATTCGCACTGAAAGAAGGGTGCAAAACCATGCCTAATAATCCACCTTCTCCAATTGATTTAGCATCAGGAATCGTAAAAACAATCGTTACAACACCATTGTCCGGATTAACACGACTAATTTTACCACCCCGCTCTGTCATCCAGATAAAATTATCAGAGCCCCAAACTAATTCCCATGGATGAGTTAAATTCTGCGTAAGAATCTGAATATCAATGAATGCATCCTGCACAGTTTCCGGTGTACTGACTAGACTTTTTGATATTTTTTTACAAGCTGTTCCTGCAATAATTAACGCGAAAATAAAAAAGGTCAACGATGTTTTCATGCTCTTTATTTTGTATTCAACGTATTAATGGCATTATATTATCTATTTCAAATAAACATATGTAATTCCATCCCCACCTCTATCTGCATGTTCATCCTCAATGCGACTAACCTGAGAATATTTACGTAAATATTCACGGATTAATTTTCGTAAAATTCCGTCACCCTTACCATGAATAACCTTTAATGATGATAAACCTAACATAACCGCCTTGTCAAGATACCTTTCAATCTCATAAATTGCCTCATCACCCCTTCTACCGCGGAGGTCAAGTTCTGTATTGAATGTTGAGAAACTCTCTGTAAGATCAGTCCCATGTGCTTTTCTGATCTCTTTTGGAACAGAGCGGTTTGACACTTTTTCAACGCGGTTTAATTTTACTACAGACCGTAGGTCGCCCATGGCTAGGATGACATTATCACGAGCAATTTCCATAACTTGTCCTACAGTTTCTGAATCGATGAACTTCACCCAATCTCCAGACTTAATTTCTACAACTTCTTTGATTTTAACGACTTTCTTTTCATAAACATCATGCTTTTTCGATTCCTGCTGTAGATTCTGTCTCAGATTCTGCGTTTTTATCTTATCGGCTTTACTTTCCCTAATTTCAGAAATTGTGTTTTCGATCAGTTTATTAGCATTTTTAATAATATTTTGAGCTTCAATTCTGGCATCTTTAATAATTGACTTTTTATTCTCATCCAGATAGGCTTTCAATTGCTCATTTTCAGCAATTAAGGTTTTTACCCTTTCTTCCCTTTGATCTACTGATCTCTTTGCTTCAATTAGTTCCTTCTTATCCCGTTCAAGGTCAACAAGCAAAGTATCAACTTTTTTCTGGTAAGTACCAACTTTCCTTTTTGCAGACTCAATTACATCGGTTCCTAAACCAATTTTCTGAGCAATTTCAAAGGCATATGAACTTCCGGGCTTGCCTAAAGAAAGTATATAAAGCGGCTGCATCTTTTCATTATCAAACAACATGGATGCATTCTCGAGTCCGGGGGTTAAATTGGCAAAGGTTTTAAGATTGGAATAATGCGTGGTAACTACCCCTCTAACATTCTTCCTATTTAACGATTCCAATACTGATTCGGCAATCGGTCCTCCAAATTGTGGATCTGTCCCGGTACCAAATTCATCGATAAGAATAAGCGTTTTAGAATTAACCCACTCGATGAAATATTTCATTTTTGAAAGATGGGCGCTATATGTGCTCAAATCGCTTTCAATAGATTGATCATCACCAATATCTGCAAAGATCTGTTTGAATATACCGAGTTTAGAATGTTCATCCGCTGGAATAAGCAAACCGGCCTGAACCATAATCTGAAGCAGTCCAACTGTCTTCATACAAACCGATTTTCCACCGGCATTTGGACCTGATACCACTATAACTCGATCATGCTCATCAATTTTTATATTTAGAGGCACAACCGATTGATTTTCCTTTTTCAAACTCAGCAATAACAAGGGATGTCTGGCATTAATCAGATTTACTTCAGACTCCCTGACCAATACAGGCATTTCGCCTTCAATACTAATGGCAAAGAGAGCTTTAGCGCGTACAAAATCAAGTTTGGTTAATAAGCTGTGATAAGATAATAACAAAGGCACAAAAGGCCTTAATTCATCTGTCAGGGCAATCAGTAATTTTATAATCTCTCTTTTTCTTTCAAATTCAAGATCTCTGATGAGATTGTTTAACTGAAATACCTCTTCAGGCTCCATGTAGACAGTCTGCCCAGAAGCCGATTCATCATGTATAAAGCCTTTTAATTTTCTTTTATTTTCAGAAAGTACCGGAATACATAATCTACCATCCCGGATTGTCAGATTTCCATCCGCTGTCCAACCATTATTTTGGGCATTCTTATATATGTGGTCAATCTTTTTACGGGCTTCCTGTTCAGCTTTAGATATCCCGGAACTAAGATTCATTAAAGCCAATGACGCATTCGGTTTTATTCTCCCTTTGGGGTCTATTATTTTTTCAATCTTCTGTATGATAGACTTTTCAATTGGAAGATGTTCAAAAAGTGCCTCCAGATTTGGATAAAGACCTTCGCGATCGGAAAAATATTGGATGATAGAAAACACAGTTGTAAGTGAAGCCGATACCTTAAAAAATTCATCCTCAGAAAGGTAAGTTCCTTCGATCCTGGCTTTTTCGACCATGTTTTTTATGTCGAAAAAAATCTGAATAGTTAAAGGAGAATCATTCTGAAGTATGCTCTTAAATTCATTGGTTTGGCGAAGAAACTTATTTATATTATCGAAATTATTCATTACCTGAATCTTATCGACCATTTGCCGGCCCATTGGGCTTAGGCAATACAACTTAATAAGTTCCTTAATATCCAGAAAACCCAGCTTTTCACCGACATTATTGGGGTATATCATTTCTTTTTCGGTAACCTATCCGACTTTTTAATCTCAACATTCATAAGTTTATGTTCTTTTTCTTGCAAGATTGTCTGTACACTATTATACATTGTATCCAACAGAGCTGGTTTCATGCTGTAATATTTCAAGCTTTCTTCGTACAATGCAGGTGTAGTATTATGAGTTTTATAAATTGTAGCGTATAAATTCTTGCCATTTCTTCTGATTGTATCATTATATAAAATTGTTGTCATATAACCATCCATTGTATGTAGATCTGCCATAATAAGAATCATTCTCTGTTGTTCTATGATGTCCTTTGGCACATTTCTATGCTCACAGGCAAAGAAAAATGGAATAATCAGAAATAGAAGTTTCAGGACTTTCATTTTAATTTAGGATAAGAACTGAGGCTAAAAGATTTGATATGATAATTCTGTTGCATTTTATTATAGTATCCCGTAGGTTTAACAATTAAAAAATTCAATCAAAAATACAGATTAATGAGCATTACAGGTAATATATCAGCTATAAAGAAAGAGATCGGGATTGCCGAGGTGAAATTGATCGCAGTGTCTAAAACAAAACCTTTGGAAAGTATTACGGAAGCCTATGAAGCTGGACAGCGACTTTTTGGAGAAAACGTGGTACAGGAACTTGTGGATAAACAGGAAAAGCTTCCTAAAGACATTGAATGGCATTTGATAGGTCATCTTCAAACGAATAAAGTTAAATATATCGCTCCTTTTATCAGGATGATTCATTCAGTTGATAGCATGAAACTATTACAGGAAATCAACAAGCAGGCCTTGAAACAAGCCCGGGTCATTGATTGTCTTCTTCAGCTTGAGATTGCAGATGAAGACACAAAATATGGTTTGGATATGTCAGAAGCTGTCGAATTGCTCCGATCTAATGATTTTAAAGAATTGAAGAACATCCGGATTTGCGGGGTAATGGGAATTGCAACCCTAACCGACAATCCAATAATTACCAAAGAAGAGTTCTATGAGTTAAGTACTTTCTTTAAAGGGCTGAAGGACACATTTTTTAGAAAAGATCCAGAATTTAGGGAGATTTCAATGGGTATGTCGGGCGACTATAAATTAGCTATTGAGCAAGGCAGTACAATGATACGGTTGGGCAGTACAATTTTCGGTACCAGATCAAAGAACACAAATTAGCATATGTCAATACTAATCCGAACAGGTGTTAAAGAAGATTGCAGCAGGTTACTCGAGCTAATTCAGGAGCTTGCTGTTTACGAAAAGGCACCTCATGAGGTCACAGTGAGTCTAAAAGAATTTCAAGAGGCAGGTTTCGGGAATAATCCGGTATGGAAGGCATTTGTAGCAGAAGAAAATGGAATCATTCAGGGTTTTGGCCTTTATTATATCCGTTATTCGACATGGAAAGGCTGCCGTATGTATCTGGAAGATTTGTTGGTCACTGAAAAAATGCGTGGAAAGGGACTTGGAAAAATGATTTTTGACCAATTAATTGAAGAAGCCAAAGAAAAAGGATTTAAGGGTATTACTTGGCAAGTCCTCGACTGGAACAATCCGGCTATAAATTTCTATGAAAAATATAATTCTGATTTTGATTCCGGATGGATTAATGTATCTCTCTCAAAAGATCAGATTGATAAATTGTAAATTGTTATTAACAATATTTTATTAAACAACAAAAAATTAGTGAAGGTATTCAAATTTGGAGGTTTTGCAGTTTCTTCTGCAGCAAACATAAAAAACTTAGTTAAGATCATCAATCTGAATAATTCTGATCAGCTTTTGATTATCGTTTCTGCCATGGGAAAAACAACTGATGCTCTTGAAAAGCTTTGTGATGGCTATTTCAGCAGAAGTGAGGAAGCAATCATACAACTTAATAACATTAAGGAATTCCATGAACAAATCATGGCAGAACTCTTCGGGAATAAAGAACATCCTATATATAACGAAGTAGACAATACTTTTATTGAAATTGAATGGTTGTTAGAGGATGAACCTCACCCCGATTATGATTTCAATTACGACCAGATTGTTTCCATTGGCGAACTTGTTTCGAGCAAAATAATATCAAATTATTTACGTGAATGTAATATTAATACCCAATGGATCGATGCAAGAAGTTATATTCACACTGATAATTCTTACAGAGAAGGTGTAATCGATTGGGATAAAACTACTGCTTCAATCCTTTCTTTAAAGGAGAAATTAAAAGATCAAATTATAGTTTCACAAGGTTTTATAGGCGGAACCAGTGAAAACTTCACTACCACCCTTGGAAGAGAAGGCTCTGATTATTCAGCTGCTGTTTTTGCATCGTGTTTACAGGCTGAATCATTAACCGTTTGGAAGGATGTGCCCGGAATCATGAATGCTGATCCCGCACTGTTTAGTACTACACAAAAATATGATGAACTTCCGTATTCAGAGGCGTTAGAATTAGCCTATTATGGAGCAAATATTATTCATCCAAAAACGATAAAACCATTGCAAAACACCGGAATTCCTTTATATGTCAAACCATTTCTAAAGCCGAAGGAAAGCGGAACAAGAATTAACCAGACTGCAAAGTTAAATTCTAATATCCAAGCAATTATTTTGAAAAAGGAGCAGATTCTACTAAATATCTCCACAAAAGATTTCTCATATATGGATGAGAAGTGTTTAAGTAATCTCTTAAAAGTCTTTTATGATGCTCATATAAAACTGAATATGATGCAACTCTCTGCACTCAGCGTTTCGGTATGCATTGATCAGGATCATGTGAAATTGAAGAAAGTATCTGATCTATTTCATGAAAAATTACTATTTACAGTTAATGAAGATCTTGAGTTATTGACTATTCTTAATTTCAAGGAAGAAGAAATTAAGAAATTAAGTACTGGAAGAGAAATATTGATGGAGCAATTCAGCAACAAAACTGCCCAACTAGTTATGAAATAAATCTGTGAATAAGAATCTCTTAAATATCGAAGTTCAGAACTTTATTAATGATAATTTGAATGCAGATATTCCGTCCCTAAGTCTTAAAAAAAGTCCTTTTCCATTTATAAGTTCTGGAGAACTGGCTGAACAAATAGATAGTAAAAAAAGATCCGAGCATAAACTTCCATTATGGTTTAATACCCCTGACATCTACTACCCAACAAAATTGTCCATTGAACAAGCATCATCTGAAATTGCTGCGAGGTATAAAGCGAATTTAATTTTAGGAGGTGATATCATTGACCTAACTGGTGGCTTTGGTGTTGATGCCTGTTTTTTTGCCAAAAAGGCAAAGAATGTGACGCATTGTGAACTGAACAAGGAACTTTCCGATATTTCTGAGCACAATTCAGGAGTATTAGGTATCAAGATCAACCATCAGGCACTTGATGGTATTGAATATCTCAGTTCAGTTAATAAGATTTACGATACAATCTACGTTGATCCATCCAGAAGAATAAATTCAAAAAAGGTTTTTCTGCTTAAAGATTGTGAGCCGGACATTATTAGAAATCTGGCACTTTTACGCAACAAATCGGCATTTCTGATGATTAAAACAGCCCCACTTCTAGATATCCAATCAACGATTTCTGAGTTAAAAGAAGTTAGTAGCATACACATTATCAGTATAAGAAATGAATGTAAAGAAGTTCTATATCTTATTGACAGGCAAAATTGCGGAAACGATCCGCTGATAATCTGTGCTATGATTAATGCTGAAGAAATAAGTACTTATTCATTCAAACCTAGTGAAGAAAAGAACTTCATAATCAGTGAATATTCAGAACCATTAAACTTTATTTATGCGCCCGATGTTGCGATTCTCAAAGCTGGTTGCTTTAAACTGATTACTCGTGATTTCAGTATTCATAAAATACAGCAGCACACACATTTATACACGTCATATGAACTTATTAATTCATTCCCTGGCAAGAAATTTAAACTATTATGGACTTGGAATTATGGAGATTTTATTAAAGAACAAAGTTTTAAAAAAGCAAATATTATTTGCCGGAATTTTCCATTAAGTCCAGAAAACCTGAAGACTAAACTGAAAATAAGCGATGGTGGTGAGGAGTACCTTCTATTCTGTAAAAATAAAAATAAGGTACTCATCGTTCTGCACTGTCGCAGAAACTTAATTTAGAATAAAAAAAATGGAGCTTTTTTGAGCTCCATTTTGATATGATATGAATATTTGGAAGAACCTTCCAGAGTGATAAATCCAAAACACTTAATAACTAGATTTTTATATAATTATAGAGAAAATTGAATTATTTATCAGGCTGAGGGGTCATTCTTAAATAAGGTTTGATCTCTGTGAAACCTTTGGGGAATTTAGCAGGGATATCAGCAGTTTTAATTGCCGGAATAACCACTACGTCTTCGCCTTCTTTCCAATCTGCAGGAGTAGCAACACTGTAATTTGCAGTTAACTGAAGTGAGTCAATAACCCTTAAAATTTCCTGAAAATTCCTTCCGGTAGATGCAGGATAAGTAATCATCAGTTTAATCTTTTTATCAGGTCCTATTATAAAGAGAGAACGAACAGTAAAGGTCTCTGATGCATTTGGGTGCATCATGCCATACATTTCTGCAATTTCTTTATTCTCATCTGCAATGATCGGAAAATTTACTTCTACATGCTGAGTCTCGTTAATATCTTTAATCCATCCTTTATGGGATTCTACGGAGTCAACACTTAATGCGATTACTTTTACATTTCGCTTATCAAACTCATTTTTTAAAGAAGCCGTTTTGCCCAATTCTGTTGTACAAACCGGTGTATAATCAGCTGGATGCGAGAAAAGCACTGCCCAACTATCGCCTAAATAATCGTAAAAACTAATATCTCCCTGAGAAGTTTTTGCATTGAAATTTGGGGCTAAATCGCCCAGTTTTAAATTCATAATGTTAAAATTTAAGCTGATATAATAAACAAATCGTGTTATGCCACAAATTTAATTGATATTTTGAATTGATTTCAAAAAAACACTGCCTAAATTGTAATGAAGTGTTTTTATATGTGTTAAAAAAAATGATCAGATGAATTATCAATGCTTTTTAAACTTTAACTTATCGTCAATCATACCTTTGAAAACATTTTTATCGAATGCTTCATTCAAACGTTCGGCTTCAAAAACGGACATACCGGAGACACTAGCAATCTTTGAGGGAATATTGCTGATCGCAAAAGTTCCTTTCTCTGAAAAGTTTAAAGCTGCGGCAAGAAGCTTTTCGGTTGGGTCGCCGAAATCTTTTGTAACATCATCCGAAATGCTAAAATCAACAGTCATGCCATTAAAAAAACCCCCTAGATTCTTTTGATTTTTAGTTTCAAATTGAGGTACATAAAGTTCAAGTCTGTCAATTTTAATTGCAAAAAATCCAACCGGCTTACCATAGGTTTTCTGCCCGATTATTTTTACATCATTAGGCATAACTCCTTTCATACTATTTATAATTAGTTCGGAAGCAGAAGCAGTTCCGCTGAGCACTAGAAAGTAAATTTTCTTAAACTCTGCGCTACCTACTTTCTTGAAATTTTCTACATTTCCAGCAGTTACGGTTGGCCTGTAATCAATATCAGCATAGGTTGCAAATTTTCCATTTGCACCTTCGGTAAAGGGTTGCAATTTCCCCTGGGCATCTAGCAGAGGTTGATTAGACAATATCGAGGCTATCCTAGCCTGTTTACTCTGTATTTCCTGCATCGTTTTTGTCCATACGGTAGTATACATGATCTGATCATTAAAAGCGGCGGGAGCAATTAAATTAGTGAAAACGTCTGAAGTAGCAACAGATCCACCACCATTATAGCGAAGATCAACAATTAGTTCAGTTGCACCGCCTGCCTGAAATTTACCAATTTCAGTTGTTAAAGCATCTCTTGAGTTGGTGGTAAAACTATTGTAAACTATATATCCTACTTTTTTTGAACCTACGTTAAGTATTTTAGTTAAAAATATTGGGTTGTTTGAATAAGTTGCACGAGTAACAATTAAATCTTCTGAACTACCATCTAGTTTTAATACTGTCATCGAAACTGTGGCTGCGGAACCAAATACAGCATCACTTACAAAACTAACATTTGCACTTATAGCAGAACTTAAATCTGTTCTACCATTTAATCTTGTAATCTGAAAACCTCTTTTAAGTCCTTTGGATGCTGCAGGGGAGTTTGGAGAGACAAATTTTATCCTTAGATCACTGGAAGGAGATGCATTATAAAAAACAGAAAAACCAAAATCCCCACTTACACCCCCAAGCGAGGTTGAAACAGATCCGTCATCCAGAAATGAGTATTTATCTATTGGCTTATTTGGCCCTGGTAACGCTTTAATGGCATTTAAAATAGCCTCATTGCTGTTAAAGCTTCTGGGATTAAAAACAGCGAAGGTGGGCATACCTTCATTCCAATAATATGTTTCCTTGGCATACAGGTAAATGGAATCTTTTGTAAGATCAGACCTTGAGGATACCACCGGGACAGGCGTAGTGGGTACAGGTGCAACAGTCGCTTTTGGATCTTTCTTACAGGAAGTGGCCAGAATTAATATGCTCAAAGAGCCTATCAACAATTTATTAATTGATTTTACATTCATTTTATTCAACATAATATTGGTTAGTTTTGAAATAAATTAAAGTAGATTATTTAACAGTGACATTAATTTACAAAAATTCATCAACAGTTAGATAATCAAAACCTGAGGACATAGCAAATTCCAAATCAGTTTCTGTAGCTCCGATAAACAGGATTTCTTTTCTTTTATATTGATTCTCTTTGATGATATACGATAATACGTCGGGATTTGGTTTCAGGTTTATTTCAGAGGCATAATAAACTCTAATATATTTTTCAAGTCCATTCCATTCTATCTGCTTGATCTTATTTAACTGAACTTCGGGCTTTCCATTTGTCACTAAAAATAATTGTTTTCTGTCAATAACAATTTCCTGCATTAATTCCAGAATTCTTGAGAACAATAACAATTTCAAAGGTAAAATTGCGGTGTATTGGAGCCTTTCAAAATTTTCCCGATATTTTTCATCAATCCCAAAGGCTTCTTTAGCTCTATCAAAAATATCCATTTCCCCTTGATGGGTATAGGCCACTTTGAAAAATCGAGTCAAATCACTAGCAGCAGGATATCCCTCAGCAAATTCAATAAAATAAGCATGGTCAAATTTATCAAATCAAAATCGATAATTACTTAATTCTTTTGCTAGGTAAAAATACCAATCTTTTATTATCCAAAATTTTCTAGGGCTAATTCTCTCACAGACAAAAGACTGATCGAAAGAAGATAAAATTTAGACAAATCAGCTTTCAAATCGTTTAATCAAGC
>JBDNGV010000413.1:0-3937 GCA_041689125.1 Daejeonella sp. | reverse complement strand
TGTAGTTATCACTTTAAGATCACCTGTACTACCATTGAAAACAGCTTCCTCAAAAGCAGGTACCATTGCACCTCTGGCAAAAGTACCTAGCTCACCACCTGAATCTTTTGAAGCATCAGTCCCGAATTTAGCAGCAAGCTCGGTGAAACTAGCTCCCCCGGCAATTAAGCCCCTAATGGAATCGGCTTTGGTCTTTGCTTTATCAATGCCACCTTCAGTTGCTGGATTTAGCAGAATATGGCTTGCTTTAACTGAATCAGGCCCAACCTTAAGATCCAGAACTTTTACCATTTTATAAACTCCTCCGGTAAAAACTGGACCAATAAATGCACCTTTTGAAGCACTGAAAATAGCTGAATCAAGAGCAGGTTCTAATTGTTCTTTACGAACATAGCTGATTGGCGTTTTAGTTTCTGCGTTGATGCTTACAAATAATGAATCGTTAGCAGCAACCCTGAATTCAGCAGCAGTTTTTGCTACCATTGCATTTATATCTGCTGAATCGGCTTTCGAAGGATTAGCATCAAAAACAATATACTCAAATGAACGCTTCTCAAGTGTATTCTTAAACTTGTATTTATTTTCATTGTAATAATCACTATAATCCTGATTGGTCAGTTTTATCTGATTATCTGGAACCGAACTGTATTCCAGATTGACGAAATTAAAATTCGCAAGCTTATTACGCTGATCGTAATCTTCCCTTGCCTCGAGTGAGGTAACATAAAGACTATTTTTGATCAGATTGGTGTATTTCTGTGACAGTTTACTCTCACGGATATTGAGCAGAAAAGCAGTCCACTGCTGGCTAACCGGACTAGATGTAGGTTGAGACTTAACATTATCAAGGAATGCATTTAACTGCATTCTGTTCAACTGACCGGTTTTAGGGTCACCAAAGTTCTGTATAATTTGTGGATCAGGATTTTTACCAGATACGAGGTCGTTTAACTCATTCTTGCTTACTTGAAGACCCAAACGACTCATCTCATTGCTCATCAAAATCTGTGAAATCGACTGATTCCACGTATTTTCAATAATATAAGAGGTCATTTGAGGATCCAGATTACTCTGACCCATCTGTTGTTTGAAATTATTGGTGTTCTGCTCTACCTTTTCGTTGAATTCAAGGATAGAAATGGCATTGCCGTCAACTTCCCCAACTTCTGTTTGATTTCCTTGCATAAATGATCCGCCCATCTGTACCGCGTCGCTTACTAAAAATGCAACAATTGCAAAACCTATAGCCCCAACGATGATTATCCCTGCACGGTTCCGCAAAAAACTCATTATTCCCATATCCGTATTTTTTATTCTAATATAATTTTAAAAGAGGGCGCAAGATACAAATTTTGGAAAATAAACAATAGCTTAATTTGAGGATGAATTGATAGAACTCAAACCATAGAGTCAAAAGGCTTTTACCACCTCTTCTTCTGTCGATATTATTCAAAAAGAAATTAGTGATTTAGAAATCAACCAACTATTTATATCCCTTATGCAGGATCAGAAAACTAGCCCTTTCCTCGCGCTTAAAAGATATATCCCAGTTCCCTTGATAGCTAATCTTGGTTGGCAATAAGGTCTTATCCCCACCAAAATATCCAAGTTCGATATTCATTTGAACATCAAAATCAAAAGCCAGATTCCCATATTTCATGTCCACATAACGTCCCAGAATTTGAAAATTACGCATGTCGAAAATGGTAACGAGTTCCTTTATCATCATACCTCCTTCTGTCCATCCTGACAAATCCGGCTTTAGTGCAACCTTAAAACGGTATACCGGGATAGAATCAAGATAAGTCCCCCTGTAAAACGTGTAATCGTAATACTGCCTCATGTTTGGGGTAAAAATCTGAGTTTTATTACCTATGAATGGCACTCCTTTTATTGGCCTTCCCGGACTGAAGATGAGGGTTTTTAGCTTGTCCTTGTAGGATTCGTTACTTTCACCTTTTGCTCCTGATATAGGCGCAGAGGGTACAAAATCAGAATTATAGGCATTCATGAAGATATAATCGAACATTTCTACCGTGTACAAAGAATATTTACCGTTTCGTTTGTAGACCTTACCCTCATCCCTTTTCTCAAGGATCTCCATTTTGTATGGACCGGTATTATTATGGTAAATCCTCCGATAGATTTTACCTTCAACAGCATTCTCTTTGTTATATGTAAAAATGCGATTATCAGCGGCAAAGCTATATTTCTTCATATTACGAAAGGCCGCATAAAAACTGGTATCATTAATAATCTCATTAATGAACGTCTCAGCAGTAAGGCGTGTTGAGGTGATTGTGATAGCAGAATCGATGGTGACCGTAAGTACTGTATCAGGATTAAAACGTGGGATTTTCTGAGCCAAACCTATACTACATATACTCAACAGGCTCAGTAATAAATATATTTTCTTCATAGTAATTTCAAAAAAGCATCTACATCCCCAAGGGAATATATGGTATTAGTTACCCAACTGCTTTAAGGCAATATATGCCATCAGTCCGGTACTTAATTTCAGGGATTCTTCATCCACATCAAATGTTGGTGTATGGACAGAAGATGTTATGCCACGCTCCTTATTCCCTGTACCAAGTCTGTAGAAACAAGCATCAGAAACCTGTGAATAATAAGCAAAATCTTCTGCTGCCATCCAAATATCCAAATCTAGAACGTTTTCTTTTCCTAAATAGTCTTCGGCAAAGGCACGAACTTCGGCAGTCAGTTTTTCTTCATTAATGAGAAATGGATATCCGCGAACTATATTAAAATCACAAGTTCCACCCATGGCTTCAGCAATACCTTCGGCCATTTTCTTCATTTTCTCATGAGCCTTGGCTCTCCAATCTTCATCCATTGTGCGGAAAGTTCCTTCAAGGTAAACCTCATTCGGGATTACATTCGTAGCACCATTGGCAATAACCTTACCGAAGGAAAGTACAGATGGTATTTTGGGATCTGCTACACGGCTGATGATTTGCTGTAATGCAATAATAATATGTGATGTAATCAGCACAGGATCAATATTTTGCTGAGGCTGTGCTCCATGACCACCTTTTCCATGCACTGTCACATAAATTTCGTCGGTTGAAGCCATATATTTCCCTGAGCGGAAACCTACTTGCCCTGCTTCGATCAATGGCATTACATGTTGTCCAATCACTGCATCCGGTCTGGGATTTTCAAGAACGCCTTCTTTAATCATCATACTTGCACCTCCTGGTAATTTTTCTTCGGCTGGCTGAAAGATCAGTTTTACTGTTCCTCCGAACTCATTTTTTAGTTCCGTAAGAATTTTTGCTGTTCCCAAAAGAGAAGAGGTATGAGCATCATGCCCGCAAGCATGCATCACACCGGGATTCTTTGATTTATAAGACACCTCATTAGCCTCCACAATAGGTAAAGCATCCATGTCAGCTCTTAAAGCAAGCACTTTATTTGAAGGCTTTTCTCCTTTAATGATGGCAACCAAGCCAGTATTTGCCATTTTCTGATAGGTAATTCCGAGTTCATCTAGCTTCTGTGCTATATAAGCTGAAGTTTGATATTCATGGAATGAAAGTTCCGGATTAGCATGTAAATGCCGGCGGTTCTCTACCACATTCGCGTGGATCTCATTTGCAAGAAGGGTGATCTTATCTTTTAACATTACTTAAGAATTATCATTTCAGAAAAAATGAACATTGAGGTGTAATACTTCTTTAGCTCATTCATTAACTTTTCAGCTTCCAACCGAGTTCGGAAATCTCCAACCCTCAGCTTGTAATTTGGCTGAGTATAACTGATATAGGTATTAATACTGGGATTTTGGGTTTTAAATTTTACCTGTTCGGAATAGGCTATTTGACGATCTAAACCCAAAAAAATCTGAACCCTGAAACCTTGCAAAGTCACATTTTTACCTGAAACACCTTCCCTATTCAATTCCAGCCGGCGG
>JBDNGV010000412.1:0-5551 GCA_041689125.1 Daejeonella sp. | reverse complement strand
TATTTGTATAATGCATGATCAGGTAATCCCATAAAGTTGTCCCCTCATTTAATGATTTATGCTCAAAGAAGTGTTCTGCAAGCATAGGAACCTTCAACACCTGATAAAATTCAGTTGTTGAGATCAGATAGGCTGAAATAATTATTATAGAGAATAACTTTTTCAATATTCAAAGCTAAGTAAAAAAATCTGCATTCAAATTCTATATGGGTGCAATTCAAATTGTCGATGTGACACTTTGTGTAAAGAATGTGTAAATATTAACCCCACTGGCCATTTGTGTCCTATTTTTTTAGTCCTTTAAGGGAAATTCCCTCAACACTGGCTGCAGACTTATATCCTGTTTTTTAGCCCTGAAAGGGCGTTTCTATCAACACAGGGTCTAGCCCTGTGTCCAAGTAGAAAAGAAATCAAAGCCCTGAAAGGGCGGTATATCATTTAAAATAAATTGATAATTTTAATTGCAATCTTTTTATATTCTTAAACACCGATTTTAATAAAAACAACAAAATTGAAGAGCATTTTCATCCCCAAATAAGCATAGAAGATTACTTCTGAATAGCTCCCTTAATATCCAAATCCTTTATCCGTTCTCTAACCTTATTCATAAATTCATCACCCGGATCAGTTTTGTTAGTCAGATAATTCGGGTCTTTTTCTTTCCACAGCGCATGACCAATAAAGGATTTATATTCATGGTGCCCGATCACATATTCGATATTGTATTTTTTCTTAAGGTATATGATCAGTGCCACATTGGCTTCGAGTTGTTCTTGTGTTAATGGAGCATTACTGCCTCCTACATTTTCAACACCGATAGCGCAATAATTAAGTCCTATGGTATGGCGTGCAAAAGCTGTTTCAGGTAATTGTCTAAATATGACACCGTCACGATCTACCAAAAACTGAGCAGCCACATTTAAACTGCTTGCCCCTGCAATTCCACTTCTAGCACCAGGAAGTAGGGAAGGATTCATAACATCGAAAGACTGTTCAAGGGTTGGAATAGCAGTCCAGTGCAGTACAATCATCCTCGGAACGATGGTAGCAGAATCCTGAATTATTCCATGCCGTTCTTTCAGATATTCAACTGAGAGTTTTTTTCTGAGTTCATCAAATACTATTGGCTTATTAAATGTTCTGAACGTTTGAGAGAAAACTTTTTGAATTGGAATACCCGACGTAATGAAGAACAGTAACAATAGCGTTGATTTTGTGAATTTTAATTTCATGTTTTAATGAAAATGTATTGGTCGTTTAATTCTATAAATGTAATACTATCGATCAGAATTAAATAGGCTATTTAATTACATTAATCAAATGAATTTCTTATAATCAGAACTGTTTGGTGTGCAGATTCTCTTATAAAATTATCCTATGATATCAAATATCTCCGGAAATCAGGCAGATAGCCAAAAGACCGATAAAAACCTTCAGCGCATATCATCCATCGATATTTTAAGGACCATTACAATGATCCTCATGATCTTTGTTAACGATTTTTGGTCACTTAATGATATTCCTGAGATATAAAAGCACGTAAAAAGAGGAGTAGATGGAATAGGATTTTCAGACGTAATCTTTCCTGCTTTTCTATTCATTGTCGGACTTTCATTGCCATACGCCATATAAAACCGGATTCATAAAGGAGATCACACTGCCCTTATTATTCAGCATATTTTATTCAGAACCCTTGCTTTGCTGGCAATGGGAGTATTCATTGTTAACTGAGAAAGTATCAACCCCTTGGCGATGCGAATCCCCGGCTGGCTCTGGAATCCACTATGCTGCCTATGTTTTATTTTAATTGGATGGGCTTACCTCGCCAGCGCATTGATTACAGTATTCTCGAGGAACAATTTCTATACAATCTGTTTGCCTGGATTTTCTTTTAATGGGAGGAATAGGCTTATTAAAATCATTTTGTTTTGCACTCTCATGTGTTTTGATTACCCGTTCATTGAATCGGGCAGGGTTTAAACTTAAAATTTAAAATTTTGTTTGTATTAAGGCAATTATTTCCTCGAAAATAAATTTAAACGGGCAAGTGTAACAAAAGCGTAACGATTTTATGACTTTTAAAAGATTAAGTGCAATAAGGCAGCTTATTCAATTTTTTTTCATAAAATTATAGATTCGTTTATGACAGCATTATTTCTAGGAATTAAAACCGATTTTCGGGGTTTTATGGTTAGTATTCTCTGAATAAAAATCCTTTTTGAATTTAATTTTTAATACATATTGGTAAAATTATGAATAGATCAAACACACAGGAGATTCTTGAAAGTGCTGCATTTAAGAAACTTGTAAAAAACAGATGGAATATATCGTTAACCTTCACTTTCATCATGCTTTTCGTTTACATTGGTTTTCTACTGTTGGTAGCATATGATAAAGAATCTCTTAAAATGCCAATTGGAGAATCTCTCAATCTGGCTATTGTTATTGGTTTAGGAATTATTCTGTTTTCCTGGTTGATCACTGGTGCCTATGTTTATTGGGCGAATAATTATTATGATAAAGCCGTAAAGGAAATCAAAAAAGAAATTATCTAAATACCTATACATCTATAACATATGTCTTTGAACTTATTACTTCAAATCAGTCCGGAAGTTACTCCATCTACTTTAGGTACTGCAAATCCGGTATCAATCGCAATCTTTTTCCTTTTTGTGGCAGTCACGCTTTATATAACGTACTGGGCGGCAAAAAAAACAAAAACAGGCTCTGAATTTTATGCTGCCGGTAGGAATATTTCCGGCTTTCAAAATGGACTTGCATTAGCAGGAGATTACATGAGTGCAGCGTCTTTCTTAGGAATTGCCGGGATGGTTGCAACAAAAGGATATGATGGATTGATCTATTCGATTGGTTTCCTTGTTGGCTGGCCTCTTATTATGTTTTTAGTTGCTGAGCCACTTCGGAATCTTGGTAAATACACTTTTGCAGATGTCGTAGCTTTCCGATTAAAACAAAGACCAATTCGTATTGCAGCAGCAGCAGGATCTTTAATGACTATTGCATTTTATCTCATTGCCCAAATGGTTGGAGCAGGGAGTTTGATCAAAACTTTATTTGGTCTGAACTATGAGATAGCAGTGGTTGTAGTAGGTATAGTGATGACTGCCTATGTGCTTTTTGGTGGCATGCTTGCAACAACCTGGGTACAGATTATCAAAGCAGTTCTATTGCTTTCTGGTGCTACTATTTTGGTTTTATTGGCTTTGGCTAAATTCAATTTCAGTCCCGGTGAATTATTCCTTTCTGTAAAATCACAGTATGGTGCAGATATGCTTGCTCCGGGAGGTTTTATTACTAACCCGTTCGATGCGCTTTCGCTAGGTTTGGCGCTAATGCTTGGAACTGCCGGACTTCCGCATATATTAATGCGTTTTTATACTGTTCCCGATGATAAGGCAGCCAGAAAATCTGTATTTGTTGCCACCGGTTTTATAGGATATTTCTACATTTTAACATTCTTCATCGGATTTGCTGCTCTTGCTCTTGTTGGTAAAGATGCAATCTTAAGTCTTGATAAAGGAGGAAATATGGCTGCACTCCTGCTCGCAGAAAATACCGGAGGGAGTGCATTCCTTGGTTTTATTGCTTCTGTGGCATTTGCCACAATTCTAGCAGTGGTTGCGGGTCTTACCCTATCGGGTGCTTCAACTATTTCACATGACCTATATGTACATGTAGTAAAAAAAGGTGTTTCTGATGAAAAAGGTGAAATGAAAGTAGCGAAGAGAGCAACTATATTTTTAGGCATTCTTGCAGTTTCCTTAGGCTTAATGTTTAAAGGACAGAATGTTGCCTTCATGGTTGGATTAGCCTTTTCAATAGCAGCAAGTGCTAATTTCCCTGCATTACTGATGTCAATCATATGGAAAGGATTTACAACAAAGGGTGCTGTTTGGTGTATGGTAACAGGGGCATCTCTCGCGTTGATCTTAATTGTTCTAAGTCCTACGGTTTGGGTAGATATTATGGGTAATACAGAAGCTATTTTCCCATTAAAAAATCCTACCATCGTTTCTATGACCTCTGCATTTATGGTGGGTATCATTGTCTCGCTCTTAAAACCAGAAAAGGAAGCTGCCGACTTGTTCGAAAGTGAAAAGCTTAGAACTTATCTCGGTCACGGATCTGAAAAATAATCGATGTGTGATCAGCCCAAGGCTGATCATACTTTTTTTTAATATATAAACTAATAATATGAAACGCAGAGACCTTCTTAAAGGTTTAACAGTTCTTCCTTTAGCAGGAGGAATTTTATCAGGACAAAGTGCAAGTGGTTCAATTTTACCAACAGGAACCACCGCGGCAGCAGCAACTGTTGCAAAAAGAGATTTATTTAAAGAATTAGGCGTGCGTACCTTCATCAATGCTAGGGCGACTTTAACCATGATGACTGGATCGTTGATGCAAGATGAAGTTCTTGAAGCTATAAAAAATTCATCAAGAAGGTATTGCATGTTGGATGAGCTTCAAGATAAAGTTGGTGCAAAAATAGCCGAATTATGCCATGCTGAAGCTGCAACAGTAACATCTGGCGCTTTTTCTGCGATTATGCTTGGAACAGCCGGTGTACTTTCTGGGCTTGATGCAAATAAGGCCGCCATGATTCCACATCTAGAAGGTAGCGGCATGAAAACTGAGGTTATTTTGCAAAAGGGTCATAATATTGGCTACTATCAGGCAATGAAAAACTGTGGCGTAACCATGGTTTGGGTTGATACCCGCGAAGAACTTGAGCGTGCAATAAATGATAAAACCGCTATGATGGCTTTTATGAATTGCAATACAAACGCAGGCCAAATCAAACATAAAGAATGGCTCGAAGTTGCAAAAAGACGCAACATTCCAACTCTTATTGATATAGCTGCCGATGTTCCTCCAATTGAAAACTTTTGGAAATTCAATGATATGGGCTTTGATTTGGTATGTCTATCGGGTGGTAAAGCAATTCGTGGTCCCCAAAGTTCTGGCGTATTAATGGGTAAGAAAGATTTAATTGCAGCAGCACGTCTAAGCGCATCACCAAGAGGAAGTACAATAGGCAGAGGTCATAAGGTTAATAAGGAAGAAATTCTTGGATTATACGTTGCTATTGAGAACTTTATTAATACAGGTGAACAAGAATGGAATTTCTGGATGAAACAGATTGCCCATATTGAAAATGCAGTCAAGAACATAAAGAGTGTTAAAACACGTGTTTTTGTACCGGAGCTTGCTAATTCTACTCCCAATCTAGAGATCTCATGGGATCCTGCAGTCATACCTTTTTCAGGTAAGCAGATTCAGGAAAGACTCAGTCAAGGAGAACCTGGTATTGAATTGAACGCGGGAAAAAACAACATCTCTCTGGTGACTTTTATTATGGTACCCGGAGAAGAGAAAATAGTTGCTTCTCGTATAAAAGAGGAATTGTCTAAAGCCTGATTTTAAACATAAAATTATTTCTAAGGTTGACAGGGTTCAAAACCCTGTCAGCCTTTATTTTACCTAGATGTTTTCTATTCTCCATCATTGCTTTCTGGGTAAAGTAAGG
>JBDNGV010000411.1:0-2490 GCA_041689125.1 Daejeonella sp. | reverse complement strand
CTTAAGAAGATTGCCTGGAACGTCATTAAAAGATGCAATTACGGGTGAAATTATTTATACTCCCCCAGATGACTATAATACCATTCTTTTATTGATGAAAAATCTGGAAGCATATATCAATGAAAGTGACGTGATATCCCCTTTAATTAAATTGGCTGTTCAACATTATCAGTTTGAAAGTATATATCCATTTTATGATGGTAATGGCAGGACAGGGAGAATTATAAACATACTTTATTTATGTCTACGCGGACTTTTAGACAGCCCTGTACTTTATCTTAGCGATTATATTATAAAACATAAAGAAAATTACTACAGATTACTTGAAGAAGTGAAGACGAAGGACAAATGGGAAGAATGGATATTATTTATATTAAGAGCTGTAGAGGAAACTTCAAACCAAACTATTGAGCAAATTAAGTCGATTAAAAAGCTATTTTTGAAATTACAGGATAAAATAAAAATGGATGCAGCTAAGTTGTACAGTAAGGAATTGTTGGAATTACTTTTCGAACAGCCATACTGTAAAATAGAATTTCTTGTGGACAGACTGAAAGTATCAAGAGTAACCGCATCAAAATATCTCAATGGACTCGAAAAGATTGGAATATTGCAATCAAAAAAAGTATGGAAAGAGACATTTTATATTAATACTGAGCTATTTGAATTTTTAAAAAAATAAAACTATTCTTTTAACTCTTTGAAAAATCCCCGATTACAATTAATTTTTCAATAAAGCGGTTCGAATTGAGCACCGTTATCCACCCAGGTTTAATTTAAAGCTTTTATTTCCGGAGGTTTTTAATTAGTCCCATTAGTCATTTAAATTCTTCAAGAGGTAAAGTGTTACAATTTGACCTCAAGAATATATTGTTGAGGAAAAAAAAATATACAAAATAGGGTATTTTGTCTACAATTTGGGAAATTCAATTTCGAAAAGGCACTGATTTTCTGAAATTGGTGTTGTTTGCCAAATGGCATGTAAATTGTATTATTAAATTGCCCCCAAAGGGCATGTTTTTCATAGGTAGATGTAGGGTCGAATACTAGTTATTCGGCCCTTTTTTATTGCTCTACCTAAAATTTAAAAATTTTACGAAAATAGAACTGACTATTTGCTCGAAATAATGAAGATTGAATTATTAAATTGGGGATATGGATATCAGATACTTCCGATGGCCATCATTTGATCCATGTTTGGATTGGTACTTCCGCCGCGCAGTTCTAGAGTAACTGCAAATGCCTGAGCATACTTTATTGACTTCATTTTTTTCATCCCTGTACTGTCCACCTCTGAGTCAAAGACCCCAAGATCTACAGGCTTACCATCTACCATTGCCCATAATTGATATTGATGTTCTTTATCATTAGATGGCATTTTAAGTGATGAAAGATCGATCATTACTTCTTCTTCTTCCGGATTGAACGCGACCAGCATACTGGCTGCTGGTGCTTTGGCTGAACCTTTAAGTGTTACAAGCTTATAGGCTGCTTGATTTTGATAGAAATGTAGGGCATTTCGGGTATCCCTTAATTCTTCGTCAATATGATTCACCTGATTTGAAAACTTCTGATTTCCAGTTTGAAGTACTGCAATTTGGGTATAAGAATCATTAAGTTTACTGTTCAAGTTAATAGGTAAGATCATACTGATGAAAAGAAGTGCAAGGGATGCAGCGAATGCATATTTATAAAACTGTCCCGATTTTGACGATGCACCATATAAAGGACGAATTTCTGACTCAGCTTTTTCAAGAGAATTTAAGACTTTATTGCGTAATGCTTCTGAAGGTTCAATAGCATTTGCTATTGCATAATTTAAAAGCGCTGACTCAATCTCTACTAATTCTGATCTTATCTCAGGATAAACCAGAGCATTTTTTTCTACTTCACGAAGTTCTTCATTGCTTAAATCGCCAAGAACATATTGTTCGAGGATACCGCTTTCCAGATATGATTTGAGGTCTTTCACTTAATTAAATACCTTTCTTAAACTGATAATAGCATTTCTTAATCTAGTCTTGACGGTTCCTAATGGAATTTCAAGTTCTTCAGAAACTTCAGCATGAGTAAACCCACGGAAATAAACCAAGTCAAGGATTATTTTCTGTTCGGGTTTCAATTTAGCAATAAGTTCTTTTAATCCCATAGTTTCAGGATTTAAAGTATTACCTGATTGCATTTCCAATGATAATACGTTATTTTCTATATCTTCTGTTTTTGAACTGTTACGAAAATCTTTTGACCGGGTTTTATCAATCGAAATATTTCGTGCAATATTAACCATCCAGGTGAACAATCTTCCTTTGGAGGCATCATAAGAAGAAAAAGAATTCCAGATTCTTAGGAAAGTATCCTGCAACAAATCCTGAGCGATTTCTTCATGCTGAACAATTCTAAATATAATACCGTAAAGTGAGGAGGAGTACATATCATACAATGCTTCTACTCCGACTTTTTCCTTTTTACGGAGAGCCATCACGAGTTCAT
>JBDNGV010000410.1:0-2117 GCA_041689125.1 Daejeonella sp. | reverse complement strand
TTTTGTCCATCAAAAAAATCTGTGCCATAACCTACTTTTTGCCCTGCACGTGGAGTGCTGTACGAAAAGCCATCTCCCCTTGCATTTTCAGTCAGCAGAACATCCGCATCCCATGGTGCTAGTATTGTACTCGCATTATTACGAATATTAAATATCATAAAATCGGGGCCGCAATTTTCGTCAATAATTCCATTACAGTTATTATCCTTTCCATCGCCACAAATTTCGGCCGCTCCAGGGTTTATGGTTGTATCATTATCATTGCAGTCGTCCATCGAGCCTGTACAGGAACCTATGGCTGTATAGCCGTCGCCATCTTTGTCAGCAATAATATCTCCATGAGATAAATGTGCCTGAAGTGCATTTTGATTAATTTCAATTGAATTCATCTTTCCATTCCCGTTTTTATGGCAGATAGTAACTTTTGCAGAGGGTCCCTTACTCATCTCTTTGTTTGCCTCTAGAAGCAGATTATTATCGACTTTCTGGCAAGCAGTAAAAAATAATAGTATAGAAAGACTTAAATAAATTAGATTTTTTCATAGCTGATGTTTAGAATTAAGATTTAGTAGACTATTCATTTATACTCAGTTCCGGGAAAATAGTTTTAAAAAAAATCGAAATGAGAAAATATTTTTCAAAACGAATCAGATTTATCTAAAGGTCGATCTACAAAACTTGTTATTAGATTCTGATATAGATTAAAAAAACTATGTTCGAACTCAGATTATAAATAATACTTTACGAACATAGGAGTTCGATAAAAGGATGGTTAAATTAATACGGTTAAAATTGGTCAAACATCCCTCTGGAGCTAATTAATTTGATTATTGAAAGCAATACCTGTGTAGTATAGGTCGGTTCAGCCCTTTCCTTCGGAATAGTTCCGACAAGAAATAGCGTTCCGTTTCAAAATACCAGCAGCCGGAAGCTACCTCCTGCGGCAAGGTTTATTTTACCTATAGCAGTATTTCATAGGAAGGGGCAGCCCGACAAAAAGACCTTTGCCATTTAAAATAAACCCGGGTGGCAGCTGTATCTTTTTGCAATTGAATTTCATTATATCTTTTAAATCTGCTGCAAAAAATACGGCAGAACACGGGAAGGCGCGACCGAAGAAGTACAGACCTTGCTTTCTAAAACAAAAGGAAATTATTCAATTCAAACTTAATCAGCGAGATTTTATATCATACACAGGTTATTACTTAAAACCTACAAATAAAACTTATACCCCAAAATATACTCGCCAATACTATCTTTGTATTGTTATGAGCAAAAACAAAGACGAACTTTTTAAAAATGTGGTTTCGCACACCAAGGAATATGGTTTTGTATTTCAATCAAGCGAAATATATGATGGCCTAAGTGCGGTTTATGATTACGGACAGTTAGGATCTGAGCTGAAGAATAACTTGAAAACCTATTGGTGGAAGAGTATGGTGCAGATGAACGAGAATATTGTTGGTATCGACACAGCCATATTTATGCATCCAAAAGTATGGAAAGCAAGCGGGCATGTGGATGGCTTTGCCGACCCGATGATCGATAATAAGGATTCTAAAAAGCGCTACCGTGCCGACAATTTATTAGAGGATAAGATTGTAAGATATATAAAGGATGGCAAAACTGATAAAGCTGATAAATTACAGTCAGATATGGAAGAAGCTTTATCTGCTGATAATCTGCCCCGTTTAAAGGAACTTATTGAGGAACATGAAATTGTTTGCCCGGTTTCAGGAACCCGCAACTGGACAGATGTGAGACAGTTCAACCTCATGTTCTCTACCCAGATGGGCGCAATGGCTGAAGGCTCTGATGAGGTTTATCTTCGTCCTGAAACCGCCCAGGGAATCTTTGTCAATTTCCTGAATGTTCAGAAATCAGGCAGAATGCGCATTCCCTTTGGAATCGCACAGATAGGAAAAGCATTTCGTAATGAAGTAATTGCCAGGCAGTTCATTATGCGTATGCGTGAGTTTGAGCAGATGGAAATGCAATTCTTCGTAAAACCGGGAACAGAGATGGAATGGTATAATCATTGGAAAGACTCCCGTTTAAAATGGCACCTTGCTTTGGGCACACCGGCTGAAAAATACCGCTATCATGATCATACCAAA
>JBDNGV010000409.1:0-1408 GCA_041689125.1 Daejeonella sp. | reverse complement strand
TATGAATATATGATATTTGGCGCATGGAGTTTCGGTGAAGTAAATAATAATGAAAAGGATTTTGTAAAGTATGTGGAAGAGGAGGCATTGAAATACAATTATCCTCCTCAGATAGCAGTTAGTTTGCTAGAAATTAAGGCTAAGTAATATAATTTGGGTTACCCGGTCTGGATTTTAATGCCGTGCCGGTTTTCATTTTATGAAATATTCATTTGAATAACTTTTAACATTATCCTTTTTCTACACAATATTTTTATCATCACAATATGAACCCATCATGATTGTTCTAAAACTAGCAAATGCTGTGTTTAAAAATAAACAAAAAAAAATATCCGCTCTGCTGTTTTTTGCCTTGATCTTCTTGCTGCCGATAGCATACTCTTCTGAAAAGCCTGCAGTATACAAGGTCAGGAAGTTTAATGGAACATTAAAAGTTGATGCGAACTGGGATAAAGCGCAATGGAAGAAAGTGAAAGAAATTCCAATTGTAAATTTTATGGGTAAAATGCCGGCATTTCAACCGATTGTAAGTGCAAAAATGATGTATGATAAGGAAAACCTTTACCTAATCTATAAAGTTGAAGATCGTTATGTCAGAATTCAGAATACCAGGTTTAACAGCTCTGTTTCAACAGATGCATGTGTTGAATTCTTTTTCTCTCCCGACGAGGACTGGCCATTGAGATATTTCAACGTTGAGATCAATGCCGGCGGAACAGGATTGATGGCCTACCATACGGATGGCAAAAGAAACAATGTAAAGGAGGAAGATTTTAATGTGGTGGAGCTTGCACATACACTGCCAAAGAAACTGGATCAGGAGATTTCTGGACCAGTAACCTGGTTTCTCGAGTTTAAGATGCCACTTTCTTTGCTCGGTAAATATGGAAATTTTACTCAACCGCAAAGGGGAGTTAAATGGAAAGCTAATTTTTATAAAACATCAAGTAGGAGCACTAATCCGCATTATATCACCTGGTCATTTGTTCAGAATCCTATACCACAGTTTCATCTTCCGCAATATTTTGGTACTTTGATATTCAAATGATTGTGTGTAGTGTATTTCAGCATTTTTACACCAGCGAATTCAAAATTTATTAAAGAAATATTCAATGTATAAATCAAGACGCGAATTCATCAAAAAGAATTCAATTACCTTATTAGGAACTACGGTATTATCTGTAACATCAGGTAGCCTGCTTGCCTCTACGGCAGAATATTTGATGCCTCAGACTAAAGATCTTATGTTTTTTGATGCTTTCGCCCGCATTGGTCCGAGAAGGTACAAACATCCGGGTGAAAAATGGCAACTGGAAGACCTGATAAAGGAATTGGATCATTGTTCCATTTCAGGAGCACTGGTTGCATCCACTTTATCACTAAGTTACGACGCAATGTATTCCAATCT